>NZ_QQPQ01000011.1 GCF_003346715.1 Oceanispirochaeta sp. M1 | reverse complement strand
ATCCGGACCGGATAAAGATAACTTTACTTTTACTCTACGCTTATCACTCATAAATCTGATGATACCCAATTCATGAAGTTTATAAAAGATCTTGAATAAATTTAGAATTAGTCGGTCATGACACTAGTACTTTTTTCCTATTTAAGCGGAAATTCAGATATGCATCTGAAAAATTACTCCCTTATATACTTAAGCACGGGAATCAGTCTGGCACCTGCCTATGATCTTCTGAATACCTGTCTTGTTCTATCAGAAAAAGAAGATCCCGAAGAGTCTGCTCTGTCAATAAACGGAAAAAGACGAAAACTTAAAATCCAGGATTTTGTGAAATTTGCGGAATCATTGAAACTGCGAGAAAAACAGCTGATAAATGTTCATAAACGATTCAATGCTAAAAGAGAACAAGCCCGAAAACTAATTGAAGATTCTGTTCTGGAGGATTCTTTCAAACAGGAATATCTGAACCTTTTTAATACCAGGATAAGCCTGTTAACAGGAGAATGACAGGGTATTAATCATTTTTCTATCCCTGAAGATTCTGAATGATAAGAGTAATCAGCCGCAGCAGTTCTTATATTTCTTCCCACTCCCATAGGAACAGGGGTCATTCCGGCCTGTTTTATCCCGGGACAGGTCAATTATCTGACCCGCCACCGATTCACTTGTCCCCTTGAGGACCTTTTTCTGCCGTATGGCTTCCTCTTTCAGGAAAATAAAGGCTTTAAACCCTCAGGTCTAAGACATGGGGACGCGGCTGTGCACATGGTGTCTAAAGATTAAACCCCAGAGGGGATATTTACAGAATCACCCCTATAGGGTATAATTATTTTATATACCTTAAAGGGGATATTTAATGGATCATTTTGTACCAACAAGCGATCAATTGGGAATTTTATTGCGGAATATCAGAAAGGAAAGAGGTCTGACCCAGGCAGAAGCAGCCCGGGGTGCCGGTCTTTTACCCAAGACAGTGTCTCTTTTAGAAAACTCTCCAGAGCGCAGCAGTGTGGGAAATTTTTTCAAACTGCTTTCCTTTCTTAACAGAGAATTCCATATTCTGGATAAAAAAGACTATACAGTTTATGAGCCTCATGACGAGGAGTGGTGAATATGGGAAGAAGAGCTGAAAAACGAAGTCTAGCTGTTTGGATGAATGGCATCTATGTCGGCGAGTGGGGATTAGCAGCAGATCATGAATTTCACTATGATTCAGGATGGCTTAGCCGTAAAGAGAGCCGTCCCCTGTCGATCTCTCTTCCCCTTACAAGCGCTCGGTTTAAAGGATTGGTAGTCGAATCCTTTTTTGATAATCTGCTGCCTGATGCAGAAGAGATTCGTCAACGCCTTAGAAGCCGGTATTCCCTATCCTCCAAATCTGCCTTTGATCTTCTTTATGAAATAGGTAGAGACTGTGTTGGTGCCATACAACTCCTACCCCCGGATGTTAAGCCGGAGAATCTGAAAAGCATACATGGAACTGCAGCTGATGAGGTAACTCTTGGTAATCTGCTTTTATCAAGATGTGGCGGTCTGCTGAGGAATTCAGGGGACCGTGACTTCCGGATCTCTTTGGCTGGATCCCAGGAAAAAACAGCATTTTTACTACAGAGAAAGCAATGGATGGTTCCCATCGGCACAACACCGACTACTCATATTTTCAAACTGCCATTAGGCAGAATTGGAGATGGAAATATTGATTTAAGCAGTTCCGTGGAAAATGAGTGGTTATGCAGCCGGATACTTAGTCTCTTTGGAATGGACACAGCCCAATGCAGCATTGACAGCTTTAATGATGTAAAAGTCTTAATTGTGGAACGCTTTGACCGCAGATTTTCTGAAGATAGAAGCTGGATAATCCGATTACCTCAGGAGGATTTCTGCCAGGCAGCCGGTATTCCCTCCGCCTTAAAATATGAATGTGATGGCGGACCGGGGATTGTGGAAATAATGAATAAATTACGAGGTTCTGTTTTAGCAGAAAAAGACAGAAGGACTTTTTTTAAGTCACAAATTCTATTTTTCCTTCTGGCTGCAACGGATGGACATGCCAAAAACTTCAGCATATCACTACTGCCGGGAAGCCGATATCGCCTGACTCCTCTTTATGATGTTCTTTCCCTTTATCCGGTACTGGGCAGCAATGCCGATGAAGTTCATCCCAAACGAGCAAAAATGGCCATGGCTGTTTATGAACAAAGCGGGAAAACCTATCGTTGGGATCAGATCTGCCGAAGTCACTGGTATTACACTGCCAAGGCTGCAGGATTTCCCGTAGAGAGCTGCACAGAGCTACTGGAAGAAGTTCTTCAGGCACTGCCTGGAGTAATAAGTACTGTTCACCGGGAGCTGCCGGATAATTTTCCGAACTTAGTGAGTACCAGGATATTAAATGGCATGGAGGATGCGGCCAGACGGCTTATTAAGTAAAAAAGCCGTAGAATCGATTCTCAATCCTTAATTTTTTTATGCACCGGAAAGAGTTTTATTCCTCAGGGTTTCGGGAGATTATCGAAGACTTTTTTCAAGGCGTCTATGTTTTCACTGAGGAGCCCCAGCTCCTTACCCCTGGTATAGAGGTCGAAGGATTCCCCCCGGTTCTGTGCCGTGACGGCCTCTCCCATCAGGATATTTATGGACTCCAACTCCGGTGATGTTTCTTTGTCTGCTTCCTCTTCACCAAAAACATCTTTCCAGGGATCATCAGGTAGATCCAGTTCCATATCTTTTTCAAGAGCCAGATATAAAGAGATAGGAAGGTGAAAATCGGGTTCTTCCGGGATGGGATATGAGGAAAGGGCAACCCTCAGCTCTTCGTATCCTGTCCTGGAGAAGCTGCTGAGAAAAATATCTTCTGATTCCCTGTTATAGAGGATTTCTCCTGATAGAGGCAGTGACCTATCCTTCAGGCGCAGGCGGATGAAGGGCTGATCCTCTTTAGTATCCATAGGAACTGTCAAAAGAGACGGATCAAATCCGGGTAGATGGATCTCTGAGAAGATCCGTTCCATCCTGTGCTCTCTATGCATCACAACAGGGGTCTCCATGTAATTATCAATCTGAAAAAACCGGGCATAGTGCCTTAGGACAAAGCTGCTGAAACTGCTGCCTGTCCCCAGCTGGCCCTCCATAAAGCGGTAGAGCCGGACCAGGTCTTTCGCCTTAAAGCCTTTGTAGAAGCGTAGCATTCCGTAGCTGGCAACATGCCCTTCCTCTTCAGAATTCAGGGGGATCAAGGTCGTGATGACAGGCTGGCTATGTTTCAGGATTTCCAAATGATTCTGCTCCAGAGATCCTGAACAGCACAGATAGCTTTTTTCCTTGATGACATCCCTTATACGAAAGACATCTTTCTCCAGGCGGTTTTCTATGATAAAGATGCTCCAGAAAGGGATGGATTTTTTCCATGTTTTCAAAAGAGCGTTCTGCGGGGGAAACAGTTCTTCCCGAGCGCTGCGGGCAAATTTCTGCAGTAAGGCTGGGTCTGTTATGATCCGGGTAAACAGCCAGCTTGTGGCCATAAACTCCTGATATCCCTCGGGGAAATTCTGGAAGCGATCCATGAAAGGACCCTGTTCCCGGATGAAGACCTTATCCAGTTTATATTTGCGAAAACCCCAGCTGATAGCCCGGTCTTCCAGCAGTTCCAGCCTGTCGCTGAACTCTTCTGATTCATCTTTAATATTCTGGTATGACTTCATTCATGCCCTTCCTGTTCATTAACTGCTTTAAGAAAAAATAATCAAACTGAATAAAACTCTAATCCCAAAAATATCTCAAGGAGCGAGGGAGAGACTTCCCCCATATCTATATTCCTGATCTGTGATGAGACTTACAGCTTTTCAATTTCTTCCCGGCTTAAACCGGTTATTTTCTGAATGATTTGTGTTGAAATCCCTTTTTTCCTGCATATGGAAACTGTCTTTTGAATAGGATCACTTACTGTGTTTTCAACCCTTCATCAAATCCTTCGTCTCTGGCATCACTTATGAGTTGAGCCTGGTCCATTCTATATTTCATACGGCCTTCATAGATTTCCCGTAACTCATCATCATTGGTAAATCTGTTTAACCTTTCAAGATCTTTTAAAAAATTGAAGATCGTCTCGTATTATTATTTTCATTTTTTCCTACTCAACAACTCCCTCTATTTTATGGGAGTCATAGTTTTTCTATTTCTTCCCGGCTAAGTCCAGTGGCCTTCTGGATGGTATCGATTGAGATTCCATCTTTCTTGAGAGCTGTGGCTATACCATGAATAGACTCTTCCCTGCCCTCTTCTCTAGCATCACTCATGAATTGGGCCTGGTCCCTTTTAAATTTCATACGACCTTCATAGATTTCCCTTAACTCGTCATCTGCGGTGAATTTGTTAAAGGTTTCATGAGCCTGTTCGAAAATGGGATCGTCTTTTATCAGAATTTTCATTTCATCCTCCTCTAAAATACCTTCTTCTTTAAAGAAATAGGCCCACTTGTTCAATCTGTCTGCTGGAATCCTTGATGGATCGACTTTTATACGGGGCAATTCAAGATAATGGATTCTCAGATGATCCGTTAATACTGTTTCCGGGTCATCCAGGTCGGTAATCATATGACAGCTGTGAAACTGCCCCTCTTTTTTATCAGGAAACAGGGTGAAGTCCAGGAGGTTTATACAGATGACCGGATTAAGTTTTTTATATTCATGTCCTGTTTTCAATTGAGCTGAATAGAGTTTGGCCCAGTAGTAGAGACTCCTTTGTATAAACTCTCTGCTGCCGATGCTTTGTATTTCTACATCATAAATCCGCCCTGCGCTGTCCTTGGCTTTCACATCAAGAAAGGTCTCTTTATCATAAAAGACAGACCTCATGTTGATGGGATTTTCAATGGTCAGACTGTCCAGGGCTGAAAAACCTCTATCCAAAAGAACGGCGTTGATAAAATCTTTCAGCAGGGGCAGGTTTTCTTCCTGACCCAAAAGGACGCGTACCATAATATCAGATGTAGCTTTTATCCAGTTCACCATATTTTTCATTATAATCCCCCTTAGCTAAGAACTCAACGGGTGAAAAGGGGTTACTGCTTCAAATGAGCAATACATTATTTTGTACCGACTCCCGATCAACTGGGTGTTCTACTTCCTAACCTCAGAACAGAAAAGGGATTGACCGTACCGGTTAAGAGCAGAAATCGATGTCCCGGGAATGACACACCATGACAGGATATCACCAAAGAGGGGCAACGAGCTTTCCTGAAAGATTTTTTTTAGACAGACTTGCAGATTAAGTTCTTCAGTCATTATGTGATGATCCATCAATGTTTCAAGATTCTCAGGAAAAAAGATCAGGTCTATATCACTGCTGCCATAAATCCAGACGGTCCTGTTGGGGATAGAGATCTGGAGTATTTTTCTGACTTCATTTAAATATTAATCTGGGAGATCCGGACGGTCAAGGTCAGGCATTTTGGATAACCTTGATTAAGTGACGGGCATCCAGGATAAATGCAGGAAGAAGAATTAATGTATCTTCTGCAAAATGAGATCCATAATCCTGGGCCGTGCTATTCCTATTATCCCTGTAAACAAACCATCCTTCCTCCTCTTCCAGACTGATAAGTCCATGTCGGGCGGCCTAGTAAGGAATACACCCCGAATATCTTGGTCAAACAGAAATGGCTGTGGTATATTTTAATACCTGATGAGTCTTGAATACTATGCATTGCTTAACATGCGCAAAAACCACCCGGCCTGGCGACTGATGACCGCCGACAATGCCCCCCTGATTGCCGGATTTCTGGACCTGGCCTTTATACAGTCCAACCGGAGGGAGCAGAGCGAAACGGAACTGACTCTCCTTTTGGACGATTATCTGTTTCAGCTCAGAGATGCTTCCGGAGAAGATGCCTTTCCTCGGGAGGCCGGGGGATATCTGGACGAGTGGTGCCGCAATGACAGGGCCTGGCTGCGCAAATTCTATCCACAGGGCTCGGACGAGCCCCATTTCGACCTGACTCCCGCCATCGAGAAGGCTCTTCAATGGCTGGAGAGTCTGACCGCGACCACCTTTGTAGGGACAGAAAGCCGTCTTATGACCTGCGTTGATCTTTTAAAGCAGATGGTGACGGGTGTGGAGATGGACCGGGATCTGCGCCTGGCGGAGCTGCGCGAAGAGAGAGCCAGTCTGGACAGGGAAATTGAGGCAGTGAAGGAAGGGAATATGCCCCTTCTGGATGACAGGGAGCTGAGAGAAAGGTACCATCAGTTCAGTCTGACCGCCAGGGAGCTTCTCCATGATTTCAGAGCGGTTGAACATAATTTCAGGGAGCTGGACCGTTCGGTACGAGAGCGGATTACCGCCTGGTCGGGTGATAAGGGGGGTCTTCTGGATGCCATTTTCGGCGAGGAGGATGCCATCAACAACTCGGATGAAGGGCGGAGTTTTCAGGGTTTCTGGGACTTTCTGATGTCTCCCGAGAGCCAGGAGGAGCTGACGGCTCTCCTGGAAAGGGTTTTTTCCATAAAAGCCCTTGGTGAGTTTCAGGAGGACCGCCGCCTGAGACGTATCCATTTTGACTGGATGGCCGCGGGAGAACAGACTCAGAGGACTGTGGCCCTTTTATCCCGGCAGCTGCGGCGCTATCTTGAGAATCAGAACCTCCATGAAAACAGGCGCATCACGGCGCTGTTGAACTCCATAGAACAGGGGGCTCTGGAACTGAGGGAGGATGCTCCCTCTTCCTCCTCCTTTATGTCTGTCGATCATTTCAAGGCGGCCCTCCGCATGCCCATGGAACTGCCTCTGTTCAGGATTCCCATAAAACAGGAGCTGAACAGCCGCGTGGAGGAGGCCGAAAAAGACGAGATGGATACGTCTGTACTGTTTTCTCAGGTTGTGGTGGACAAGGGGCTGTTAAAAGAGAGGATTCTCCGATCTCTGAATGAGAAAGATCATCTGACTCTGAAGTCTTTGATAAAGGATCACCCTCTGGATGAGGGGCTGGCCGAACTGATGGCCTATGTGTCTCTGGCCGAGGATGACAGTCACGCTTATGTGAGCGATGAGGACCGGGACTCTCTGGAATGGACCGACCGGGAGGGCAGAAGAAGAAAGGCTCAGATGCCCCGGGTGTATTTCAGCAGTAAAACGAATAAGGAAAAAAAGAGATGAGGGATACTCAATCTACCGGGGAGTCTCTCTCCCTTCTTCTGATTCATCTTCTGAAGGGTGTCATACACAGAGACGATAATCCGCTGTTATGGCAGGATCTGCTGAAACTGCAGGCCGCCGTCAGAGATTACATGAAGCTTCTGGGGCTGAATCTGCATCTATTCGAAGACGAAGGGTTTGCCTATCTTGTGAACACAGAGTCAGTGGGAGAGGATGAAAAGAATCCCCTTCCCCGCTTGATTTCACGGAGGCAGCTCTCCTATCCGGTGAGCCTTCTGCTGGCTCTTCTCAGGAAAAGGCTGGCCGAGCATGATGCCCATAGCGGCGATGAACGACTCATTCTGGAGAAGAAGGAGATCATCCATATGCTGGCGGTCTATTTCCCCCGGAGCAGCAATGAGGTTCAGTTTCAAAAGAAGGCTGAATCCTGGATTCAGAGAATCAGTGAGCTGAGTTTTATCCGTTATCTGGGAGACCAGAGGGACAGAGTGGAAGTACAACGTATTCTATCCGTCTTTATCGATGCCCAGTGGCTGAATGAGTTTGATATTAGGCTGAAGGAATACAGAGAGTTCGGGGAGAAAGAGAGGGCCCCGGCGGTTTCCCGGGAGGATGAGTCATGAGTTCCTTTGATAATTTCCTGGATTTTGCCACTGAGAACAATCTGGCGGGATTCCGACTGGAAAAGCTGGAGGTGATGAACTGGGGAACCTTTCATAAGCAGATTTGGACCCTGAAGACAGACAGCCTGAATACCCTTCTGACCGGGGATATCGGTTCAGGCAAATCGACATTGGTCGATGCTCTGACAACCCTGCTGGTGCCCCCGGGAAAAGTGTCCTACAACAAGGCGGCGGGGGCCGAGTTCAAGGAGCGCTCCCTTCGCTCCTATATGCTGGGATATTACAAGTCCGAGAGAAGCGACAGCGGTTATGCCGCCAAACCTGTCCCACTGAGGGACGCCGGGAGTTACACTGTCCTTTTGGCGGTGTTTTCCAATGCAGGATTCAGTCAGAAGGTGACCCTGGCTCAGGTATTCTGGCATAAGGACGGGATCGGACAGCCCGGCCGTTTTTATCTGGTATCCGATCAGGCTCTTTCCATTAAAGAGCATTTTTCCGGTTTCGGCAGCAGTATCAAAGAGCTTCGAAAACAGCTGCGGGGCCTGAGCCGGACAGAACCGCTGTTTGACAATTTCCGTCCTTATGCGGCTGCGTTCAGGCGGCGTTTCGGCTTGAAGAATGAACAGGCACTGGATCTGTTTCATCAAACCGTATCCATGAAGTCCGTGGGTAATCTGACCTCTTTTGTTCAGGATCATATGCTTGAATCCTTTGCGGTGGAGCCACGGATAGAGGCCTTGATCCAGCACTTTGACGATCTGAACCGGGCTCACGAGTCGGTAATAAAAGCCCGTGAACAGATTGATCGTCTCCAGCCTCTTTCTGAAAATATAGATACCCATAAGAATGTGAGCTCCCTGAGGGAATCACTCAGAGAGAACAGGGAAGACCTCCGCAGCTATTTTGCCGCCGCAAAACGGGATCTTCTAGTGGAAAGAGTCTCTCGGCTGGATCAGGAACTTGAGAAACTGGAGCTTAAAAAACAGGGGCATGATCAGAGCCGCCGATCCCTGCAGAAAGACAGGGATCGGCTGAAACTGGCGGTCAGTGAAAATGGCGGAGATCGTCTGGAACAGCTGAAAAATGAAAAATCCGAAGCAGCTGAGAATTATGAACGTCGCCTGAGCCGGTATGAAGAGTATAACCAACAGGGGTCCGCCCTGGATCTGCCGGCCCCATCTTCAACCGCGATATTTCTGGAGAACCGGAAGAATATTGACAGCCAGCTGGAAGACTTGAAAAGTTGTCATGCTCATAAGCAGAATGCTCTGGCGGAATGCACCATGGAAATGACAGTACTGCGCAAGGCTCACAGAGAACTGTATGAAGAGCTTGAATCCCTGAAGACCCGAAAGAGCAATATTGATTTGAGGCAGATCCGGATACGGGATTCTCTTTGCGCCGCCCTCGCTGTGGACGTAAAGTCCCTTCCCTTTGCGGGAGAACTGATGATGATCGATCCTGATGAGAGTCCCTGGGAGGGGGCGGCCGAGCGGCTACTGCGCAGTTTTGGTCTCTCCCTTCTGGTGCCCGATGAGCTGTATGCCCGGGCGGCCTCCTGGGTGGACAAGACTCATCTGAAGGGACGTCTGGTGTACTTTCGGGTTGTAAATGGAAAAATCTCAACCTTTCAGGAGAGTTCGGAAAATTCTCTTATCCACAAAATCAGACTGAAGGGAAACAGTCCCTTCAAAGACTGGCTTGAGGAGCAGCTCCACAGGCGATTTGATTACAGCTGCTGTGAGGACATGGATCAATTCCGCAAATCCGCCAAGGCCCTCAGCCTGTCTGGGCAGATCAAGGGATCCCGCTCCCGTCATGAAAAGGATGATCGCCATAGTCTGCATGACAGAAGCCGTTACATCCTGGGCTGGGTGAATGATGACAAGATTAAGACTCTGGAGAGTCAGTTAAAAGGTCTGGAAAACAGGATTCAGTCCATGGGACTTGATATTTCGGGCTTGCAGAATCAAATTCACGATCTGGATGTACGCAGAGACGGTCTGAATCAGCTGAAGGGATTCGGCCATTTTGACGACCTGAACTGGACCTTTTACATGGAAGAGGGGACCCGGCTGGATGAAGAGCTGTCCCTGCTGGAAAAGGCTTCCGACGTTCTCAAAATCCTGAACGACCAGTTAATCGGGCTGGAGGAACGCCTTTTATCCGGAGAGAGGGAGCTCGATTCCCTGAAAGACCGAATCAGTCGGAAACAGAGCAGCAGGGATGCCGCTTTGGACTTGATAAATGACTGCCGTAATGAGATTGAGGAGAATGACCTCCGGGACGGGAATTTACGCTGGAGAGAATTGGATGAACTGAGACTGGAAGTCCTGGGAAATCAGCCTCTCAAAATCGAGAATTGTGACAGCCGGGAACGGGACCTTCGGGAATGGATTCAGAAGAAAATAGACAGTGAAGATAAAAAGCTTAAGAATCTGAGTGAAAAAATAATCCGGGAGATGGAAAGCTTCAGAACCGATTATCCCGTAGAATGCCGTGATATGGATGCGGCTCTGGATGGAGCCGGAGAGTATCAGTCCCTGCTGAATCAGCTTCTTCAGGATGATCTGCCCCGGTTTGAAGAGAAATTCAAGGAAGAGCTAAACAAGAACACTATCCGGGAAATTGCCTCTTTTCAGTCGATCCTCAGCAAGGAGAGCCAGGAGATCCGGGAAAGGATTGAGCAGATCAACAAATCCATGAGCGCCATCGAATACAACAAGGATCGATATATCCTGCTGGAGGCCCTCCCCGCCTCAGATCACGAAATCAGGACATTCCGTCAGGATCTCAGGGCCTGTATGGAAAACAGTTTCACCGGTCAGGAGAACGATCAATACACGGAATCCAAATTCATACAGGTCAAGGAGATAATCAACAGATTCCGGGGACGGGAGGGATTAAGCGATCTGGACAGACGCTGGACCCGCAAGGTCACGGATGTGCGGAACTGGTTTGTCTTTGCCGCCTCGGAGCGCTGGAAGGAAGATGACAGTGAATATGAACATTATACCGACTCGGGGGGTAAATCGGGTGGGCAGAAGGAAAAGCTGGCTTACACGGTCCTGGCGGCCAGCCTGGCCTATCAGTTCGGCCTGGAATGGGGTGAAATCCGATCCCGGAGCTTCCGTTTTGTGGTGATTGACGAAGCCTTCGGTAGAGGATCTGACGAATCGGCCCGATACGGTCTGGAACTGTTTAAAAAACTTAACCTGCAGCTTCTGATAGTCACGCCGCTGCAGAAAATTCACATCATTGAACCCTATGTTTCCTCCGTAGGATTCGTCCACAATGAAGAGGGAAAGTATTCCCGCCTGCGGGGGATGACCATGGAAGAATACAGTGAAGAAAAAAAACGATGGCTCAGATGAAATGGCCGGGGATCGGAGATCTGAAGCGCGAACTGATCATAAAATGGGATAAAGGGCGGTATTACAGGCTCCTTTCGGATGACTCGGATGACAGTGGTTTTCCTCTTCGGATCAGGCTGAAAATCCCTGACAGCACAGAGATTCTGAATCAATTTGCAGAGGTATCCAGCTGGGTGGAGCTCTGCAGAAAGGAGGCCGAGAGCAGCGGAGTTCAATTGGAGTGGCAAGAAATCAACCACCGGCAATTCGGCAGAAACAGCCTCCCTCGGGCTCTCCGGTTCCAGGAGATCGACGACCTGGCCGTATTTATCGGCAGGGATAAGGAACTGAAGCTCTACAGGAGGCATTCCACACGGCTTTTGTCATCATATCCTGAGCTTCTTTCCTGGCTGCAGCGTTATCCCATGGAGATTCTGAAACTGGAAGACAGTCTGAGCAGGCTGCTTTCCTTCCTGACCTGGGTCTGCGATCATCCCGACCCCGATATCTATCTGCGCCAGCTCAGTCTGCCCGGTGTGGATACCAAATTTCTGGAAGGGCACAAGCGAATTCTATCCCAGTGGCTGGATATTATATTACCATCCTCCCGGGTGAATGAGGAATACACGGGAATCAGGCAGTTTGAGAGACGCTACGGCTTCCGGGGAAAACCGGAACTTGTCCGTTTCAGAATTCTTGACAGGAACTGCGCTCTGGCAGGATTGCAGGATCTGAGCATCAGCTCTTCTGATTTTTCCAGTCTGAATCCCCGGGGGATTGAGAATATCATCATCCTGGAAAATGACATCACCGCCCTCAGCCTTCCCGATATAAAGGGAACCATGGCTGTTTTCGGCAGGGGATATTCCTTTGAAAATATGAAAAAGGCTCATTGGATGAGGGACAGAAAGATTTGGTACTGGGGGGACCTGGACAGCCACGGGTTTGCCATTCTCAGTCAGTTCCGGAGCCATTATCCCCACAGCCGATCCATCCTGATGGATGAAGAGACCTTCTTGAGCTGCAGGGACTGCTGGACCCTGGAATCCACAGCTCAGAAACGAGAGTTAACAGGGCTGACCGAAGCCGAGAATCAGCTTTATACCCGTCTTATTACTGCAAAATGGGGAGAATCTCTGAGGTTGGAACAGGAGTTTATTCCCTTCAATCAGATTATGAAGGCCTTACATTCTGTGGGGCTGGAAGGGTTATCGCGTCTCCCTGTCTGAATACATTACTGAGTTCAAGTTTCTCATTCTGAATTTTAACTGCTGCTCTACGACACCAGGTGGTCAGTTAAGATATTTGGGTTCTTTCAGCACCATTTCCTCACTGTCGGTAAAAATACTCTCCGATATGATTCTGCTGGTTATAGATTCAAGATAGGAGTTCAGTGTTTTATCCAGCTCCGTAAATTCGGGCCAGAGGGTTTCGTCCACAAAAGATTTTGAAATTTTAACCATAACCGTCGTATGCCGTTGTCTGCGATAGCGATAGGGTTTCAGTCCATATCTGCGGAGCAGGGCAATAAACAGTTTTTTGGACCAGTGATTTGTCATTGAAAACTTATATTCCACAGCTGGATCATCCACTTGCAGATCTGACAGCTTTTTCTGAATCCTCTCCAGGGCATGGACTGATGCATTCTTCTCACCCTCTGTTTTAGCGCCGGCAAAGAGGGCCTCAATGCGTCCCAGCTTCTGTATCAGTTCATCTTCATTCATCATAGGGAAAAGATACAACAGTTGTTCTCAGGTGAACACTACCCTGATGGCTTTCTGCTGCGTGACTTGAGGGGGCAGCGCAATACCCGGCCTGAGGCCCGGCGGCGCGGCAGCAGAGCCGGATAAGGCCTCAGGCGGACTCATTTACAGGTATTTCCCTGTAAATGTGCGGGGATGGAGCGAGGGGGAGACTTCCCCCTCCGGAAGAGGAGTTATCGGGGCTGGAACCGGAATTGATAAAATGCCTTATTCCAAGGGAGAAGAACTTCAGTTAGAATATATCCATGACTGAGACAGCCCTACAGAGAATATATGAACTGGCCCGTACTGAGAAAAAGAGGCATCCCCCTGGGGACTCCTTATCTGATCCCGGCTTCTTTGTGCTTGATGCAGACAGGGAGGGACGCTGCTTTATTCGCCTGACAGATTCCAGGGGAGAGGATTTTCGGGGAGAGTGCTCCAGTGATGATCCGCTGCTGGAATCTCTGTACAGAAGGATTGGAAGCATCCGGAGCAGACAGGCGGGGCTTATTTCCTGGAAGCAAGATCCACGGGGTTTGTATCTGGATGAATACCCCTCTCTTCCCGGGGAGATCCGGGATGCCGGGGAGATCCTCTACTGGAAAAACACGGCCTCACCCCTTATCTATGAACAGGGTGCGGGGCATGTCCGACTTGTTCTTGAGAAGATTGAGAGCTCCTATGAGATCAATCTTGAATTCCAGGCGGGGACTTTTTTAAGCCGTGATCCGCGGCCCCTGAGCCCCCTGCATCTGCGTGTCGGGGACAGACTCTTTGACTGCTCATCCCTGGGAAGCCGTTATCATGAACTTACAACTTTGGCCGGGCGTATCGCCAGGGAGGAGGCGGAATCTTTCCTCTCCCTGTTCTGCTCACTCTTTCCCCGTCTGGAAATAAATCTGGATGATTACAGTCATCTTGACCGAAAAATGGCATCCGCCGAGGCCTGTCTCAGCTTTGAATCCCTTTTGAATGACGGCACACTGAAGATGTCGATGCGTTACTGCTTCAACCATATGCCTATGGAGTTTATCAGCGGCTATCGCCCCTCATCGGTCATCCGGGTGGATCATGAGCACAGAACCCTGCAGGAGCTGGAACTTTCTTATCCGGGGAATCATGATTCCATGAAATTCATAACAAGAGATTTGAAAAAGATGACCCGGGAGATGGGATTATCCGGGGACTTTGTGCATGAGGAGGATGATCTTTACCTCTCTGCCGCCCTGGCCCTCCCCTTTCTAAGCAGCCGGCTGGGAGAATTGACAGGGTCTTACCGTCTGTTCGGCAGCGAATCCCTCCGAAAACTGAAACTGAAGCCGGTACAGCCGCGCCTGCAGTTCTCACTGGGAGAGGGGATCGATTATTTTGAAGGTACGGGAACCATGATCCTTGAAGATGAGAGCTTTCCCATTGAGAAGGCCTTGAGCCTCTTTGAAACCCACAACTACATACCCCTATCAGACGGAAGTAAGGCCATTGT
Organism: Oceanispirochaeta sp. M1; assembly: GCF_003346715.1. Taxonomy (NCBI): domain Bacteria; kingdom Pseudomonadati; phylum Spirochaetota; class Spirochaetia; order Spirochaetales; family Spirochaetaceae; genus Oceanispirochaeta; species Oceanispirochaeta sp. M1. The sequence goes on along the minus strand of NZ_QQPQ01000011.1, from coordinate 149,972 downwards.
GGACCGCTCCTACTTCAGTACTCTGAAACGGCTTTTGGGGAAGTACAACAAGAAGAATACTGCCTATAGGGTCTCCATATTTGATCTGCCCCTGATGGAACAGCTTATAGACAGCCGGATAGAGGGAGAGGGGATGATCCGGAGCCGCAAGCTCTTTGAGGGCTTCAATTCCATTGAAGAGAGTCCCCTGTCTCCTTTCAAACTTAAGGGAAAGCTGAGGGATTATCAGGTCTATGGGGTCAAATGGATGCACTACCTGCAGAATTTCGGACTGGGAGGCTGTCTTGCCGACGATATGGGGCTGGGAAAGACCATTCAGGCCCTGGCCCTCCTCTCTTTGTACTACAAGGGGGACGGAAAAAAGAAGCCCAGCCTGGTGGTGATGCCCCGATCCCTGCTTCATAACTGGGAGAAAGAGAAGGAGCGCTTTGCCCCCCATCTGAGGAGTTGCTGTTACTACGGGAGCCAGAGGGATGTGGATCAGATAAGCAAACATCAGATTGTATTCACCACCTATGCCCTGGTGCGCAACGACATAGAGGTTCTGCAGAATATATCCTTTTCCTACCTGATCCTGGATGAGTCTCAGGCCATAAAGAACATGAACTCACGCATCGCCCGGGGGGTGATGCTCCTTGACGGAGAGCACAGGCTTGCCCTGAGCGGTACTCCTGTGGAAAACAACCTGGGAGAGCTCTATTCCCTCTTCCGTTTTCTGAATCCCTCCATGTTCGGCAGCGCGGCCCAGTTCAAGCGGGACTATATCACTCCCATACAGAAAAACAGCGATCCCACGGCTCTGAGGCTTCTGAGAGGGAAGATATCTCCCTTTTTACTGAGACGCCTCAAGCAGCAGGTGGCCAAGGAGCTTCCCGAGAGGAGCGAACAGATCCTCTATGTGGATATGGAAAGCGAACAGGCTGCCCTCTATGAAGAGAGACGGCGCTTTTATGAGGGAGTGATCCATGAGAAGGTCAAGGTGGAGGGTGTGGAGAAATCCCAGTTTCTGATTCTCCAGGGTCTTCTGGAACTCAGGCAGCTGGCTTCGGTGCCCGAAGCAAAGACAGAGGGTCAGGTTGTATCGGCCAAATGGAACGCCCTTCTGCAGCATATGGAGGAGGTGATCAGCGAGGGGCACCGGGCCCTTGTGTTTACAAACTTCCTGAGCAGTGTGGAGATTATGCAGGAGAGACTCACAGAGGCGGGTATAGCCCATCTGACCATGACCGGAAGTACCCGGAACCGTGCCGAGCTGGTGGAAGAGTTCCAGTCTTCTACGGAAAACAAGGTCTTTATTATGACCCTGAAGACAGGAGGGGTGGGACTGAACCTGACGGGAGCCGATTATGTATACATACTGGACCCCTGGTGGAACCGGAGCGCCGAGCAGCAGGCCATAGACCGGACTCACAGAATAGGTCAGACACGGAATGTTTTCTGCTACAGAATGATCAGCGTGGGAACCATCGAGGAAAAGATAATGGAACTTCAGGAGAGGAAGAAGGAGCTTTTTTCCTCGGTCCTTGGCTCGGATAGCGGCTCTGACAGCGGCTCGGTCAAAAAGCTGAGTCCCGAAGACATAAACTACCTGCTCCAGAGGGGGATGTGATGGAATTAGAAGCCCTTTTTATTCAGACAGAAGCCTCCCGGGAGCTGATACAGCTGACCCTCGACTGTCATACGGTTGCCGAGCTTAAGAGCATGCTAAAATCTCTGAGCTTTTACTCCCTGGACAAGGATGTGACCCGCAAAGACCAGCTGGCCCCTCTGGCGGCCCGGCTCTATTCGGTACCCCGGCTTTTTAATGCATTTATGAAAGATCTGGGGGAGCCGGCAGAAGAGATGATCCGTCTATGTGTCTGGGACGGAATGCAGAGCGCCTCGGATCTGGTCACACGGTTCGACCTCCCCTTTTCCCGGGGCATTTACGGCATGGGAGAGCTGGATCTGCCTGCACCCTTTCTCCTGAAACAGCGCAGCAGCTCCCCTGTCTTTATTGATCAGCGCCTGATTCCCTGTTTCCGGGACCTCATGCCCCCTCCCCCCCTGGATGCCAGGGAATTTGACAGGGCTCCCGGAGATTACAAGTTCACTGCGGATCAGGGAGAGGAGTTTTACCTGAATCTGAATCCCATGATCATGCAGTTGGAGGATCTGGGATTCTTCAAGAGGGAGGCGGACTCAAAAATACTGAAGGGGACCCTCAAGACTCTGGATAAGACACAAGAGATAAGCCCTCTTGAAATAGATGATGTAGAAAGTGAGAGAGAAACTAATAAGGAAGATTCATTTACAAGACTGAAGATGATTCTCTCCTTTATCCGTTTTACTGTGGGTGATACCGGGGATGCGCAGATGATGAATCTGACAAAAGAGCCTTTGAGTTTTTTGAAAGAGGGAGTCAAATCCTTTTTTCAGAGCTCCAGCGCCCATATGGATCTCTCCCTGCTGCTGCCGGAAGTTCGTGTGAGCTCCAAGGGACGATACCTGGAAAACTGCCGCTTTTACCGCTCCAGACATATGCCGTCATTTTACAGGATCTTCAGTCAATGGCCCTTCAGGGACTGGGTGGATATGAAAAGCTGTGTGACCCTCTTTTACAGGATGACCGACGCCCGCCCCCTTATGCCCGACATGGATATGTATGTTTATGAGATGATGGGCAGCAGCTATCGTTACAGGGAAAAATCCTATATCACCACGGAACTGGATTATAAAAATCATATATTCCGGCCCTATTTCCGGAATCTTTTTATTCTATGGGCCGCCCTGGGACTGTTTGAATTGAGCCGGGACAGCCTGGCGTTAGATGGAGAAGGTGAATTATTTCTTAAGATGAGTGATCTTGGCCGCTGGGTATTCGGCTTGAATAAACACTATGAAGAGAAAAAAGGGATATCCCCCTCCATACAGATGGTCCGCCTTGATGAGGCTGTTCTTGTGGCCTATGTCCCTCTGTCCAATACATCGGCTCTCAGTTTTTTTTCCGGCATTGCCGACGGTCTGGGAGAGGGAGTCTTCAAGATAAACGAGGAAAAGCTCTCAAAATCCTGCCCAGTGAAGGCAAATCTGGAAGAGAAATTTGAGTCTGTTCTACGCTACAGCGGACAGCCCCTGCCTTCCCTCTGGGAATCTTTGCGAAACAGGATGCAGAAGCGTTTTATCCAGCTTCTCGTGGAGCCGGACTGGGTGGTGTACACCCTCGAAGAGCTGGGAAGCGAAGTGATTGAATACCTGGGCAGCCTGGAGTCTCCTCTGTTCTCCCGGATGGAGGGCTTGAGGATTGCTGTGAGGGAGGACAATATTCGGAGCTTTCACAACCTCCTGAGAAAGGGCGGATTTACCCCTCTGACGTCTTTTGCATGAGAGCTCAGCCATGAGGGCTTTCCCCAGACATGAGGGCTATCCACCAGAGGATGAAAAAAGAGAGCCGGTTTAGTCCGTCTCCAATTCCATTTTCAGGGTCAAAATCTGATAGGGATTTATTGATATCTTATTTTCCCGGAACTCTAATACCTCAAGATCTTTTTCCAGAACATTACTCCTCAGGGCTCTTTTTACCCCCCGGGGCAGAGTGATCTGGACATCATTTCTCTTTGTCCTTTTGTATTCATACATCCTGATCACAAGGGAATCATTATCTTCGGCCATCTTGACGGTCTCAATGACAACTCCGTCGTAGGAGGAGGAGACGAGGGAAGATTCGGCTGTCCCTGTCCGCTTGGGTTCTTCAGTGCTTACCCGGCGGATTATGCAGGGATCGTTGAGCCCATAGGCTTCCCCGGCCGTTATCCCTCTCCAGTCATTCTTATGGGGGAGAAGAGAATAGGTAAATTCGTGATGTCCCTTGTCGGCGGTCTTGTCCGGAAAAGTAGGGCTTCTGAGAAGTGTGAGGGCTATTTTATGATCTTTAACACTGTAGCCATACTTGCAGTCGTTCAGGAGGCTCACACCATAGTCCCCTTCACTGAGATCTGCCCACTTATGAGCACATGTTTCAAACCTTGCCCTGTCCCAGGAGGTATTTCTGTGAGTGGGCCTTTCCACATTGCCCCACTGGATATCATATGTGGCCGAAGGGCTCAGCATTGTTGTAGGGAATACTGCTTTAAGGAGCACATGAGTCTCCTGCCAGTCACACTCGGTCTTGAAATCGATTCTTCTGCTGTCTTTTGACAGAGAGATGTGCTGTAGAAATGTACTGTTTTGAATTTTCTGCTCAATAACTGCACTGACCCGCAGAGGGCCGTGTTCAGATATTCGGATTTTTGACTCCCGACCGAAGGATAAAGGCTTCTCCTCATAATAGATATCGATGTCCCAGGCATCCCAGTCCATGGGTCTGTCTTCAAAAAACTCCAGGAGATTCCCTCTCTGATTTTCAGGGATGCACTCCCGGGAGACCTCTTTATCAAAGAGGCTCAGTACTTCTCCCTGGCCGTTGATGATGAGCCGAAGGAAGCTGTTCTCCATTGTCACGGTATCATCCCCGGCATTAATTTTCACATCAGAAAGATTGACTCCAGAATCCGAGCTGTCAGTATCCGAGCTGTCCGCATCGGCTGTGCCGATTGCAGAGGGAGTTTCAGGACTGAAAGTCGTATATCCGTAGGGGGGAATGTCCCTAGCATGAAGCAGGAGCCCCTTTTCTGTCTTCTGCACCATGACTCTCTTTCCATCTGCCCCATAGAGAGGATCTTCATTTTCAGGGTCCGGGAGTTCTACAATCTGAGTCATGGTAAAGGATGTAGGGTTGTAGAGGACATAGGCCGTATTTGAGGGGAGTGAGCCATCCAGGACTCCAAGAGACTCTTCAATGATCTTATCTGTGATATCAGTGATTTTCCGGTAGTCTACAGTGCTTTGCCGGTATACCTCATGTATGGCCGAACCGGGGAGAATATCGTGAAACTGATTCAGACATAAGAGGGACCAGGCCTCTTTTAACTCTTTACGGGGGTAGAATCCGGGCTGCCTGAGGGCAGCCCAGGAGGCCAGAAATTCGGCATCGTGCAGCTTGAACTCACACTTTCTGTTTAATCTCTTGTTCTTTGCCTGGGTGGTATAGGTTCCTCTATGCAGTTCAAGATAGAGCTCTCCGTTCCACACTGGAAAGTCAGTAGATGAAGTTTTATCCTGCAGTCTTTTGAAATAGGACTCAACTGTTGTCTGATTGATTTCTGGCAGTCCGGGAATTCGCTTCATTGCCGCGGCATTCTCAAGCATCTCCCTTGTGGGACCGCCTCCGCCATCCCCCAGACCATAGGGCATGAGCAGTTCATCACATAAATCTTTATCCTGCAGGGATTCCCAGGTTGATAGAACCTCCTCGGGATTCATCTCTCCGCTGTAGGTGGCACCCCACCATCCCGGCTTTTTTGTTGAGATAAGGCTGGTCAGAATATCTGTGCCGTCCAGGCCCTTCCACCAGAAGGATTCATGGGGCATCCGGTTGAATTGGTTCCAGCTTAACTTTGCCGTGACAAAACCCGAGATCTCCGACTCCTTCATGATTTGGGGAAGCTGCCATGAATAACCAAAGACATCCGGCAGCCATAAGACCTCTGTGTCAGGAGTGGAAAAGTGCTCTGAAAAGTAGCGTCGTCCCAACAGAAACTGCCTGGCAAGGGCCTCGGCACCGCTTAAATTACAGTCAGCCTCTACCCACATGCCGCCCATAAGTTCCCAGCGGCCTTCCTCCACTCTTTTCTGTATTTCACGGAAGATCTCCGGATAGTGCTGCTCAATGAAAACATAGAGCTGGGGCTGGCTGCAGCTGAAGATAAACTCCGGATAATCCTCCATCAGGCGGAGAACATTGGAGAAGGTCCGGGCGGCCTTTTTTATGGCTTGAGGAACATCCCACAACCAGGCGATATCAAGGTGGGCATGACCGATGGCTGCGACCGACTGATTTTTCAGGTATGGGATTGCTTCCAGTCCGGCATTGATACATGACAGGGTTCTGCCGATGGAACCATTAATACTCGGCCCTATGGGTTCATTTAAATCAAGACAACTATAGGAGCTGTTTAAAAGTGTCACCAGCTTTGTATACACTGGATCAGAGGCAGGTAAATTTCTGACCGTCTGGATTATCGTTTTATAGAGGGTCAGGAGCTCCTGAATCTCCTGATTGATCTCTGCCGAATATGGCGGGGAGACCGGATAAAAGTCTTCCTTGATACCGGTCCAGCCCTGGAGAACTACGGTATGCTGAGTATTGGGGGCAAGCTCCCCGGGCAGATGTATCTCCCTATGGTTTGGATCCACTCCATGATAGGGAATCCCGTCGATGTATAGCAGGGCTTCCGGTCCATACAGAAATTGAAGAGCTTCAAGACTGGTACTCCTGCCCAGGGAGAGAACCAGTACTGCTGCGGACTCCCGGGGGGATGAAACAGTGATTGCAGTACAGAGTGAAAATGTCTGACCCGGGTCCCGGAATATCAATGGACTGTCGATCTTCTCCCAAAAGGAATCTTCATAGGAAGAACTGAGACTCTCATCATCTCCCCGGTGAATCTTCCAGGGGGGCAGATCGCGTCTATGATTAAAACGGAGGGAATCTAAAAGCTTTAATGCCGATTCAATCTTTGCCAGAATCATTTCACTCTTATTCATTATTTTACAATCTCATGAATTTTCTGCTCCAGGGCCGAGGCCAATACAGAATGACCTGTTTTATCCAGGTGAATCCCATCCTCGGGACTGGCTGTCACCAGGGGTTTCGTATCGAGGAAGAAACAGCCGGCCTGTGCGGCAACACTCTCATAATCAGCTGAAAAACTCTCCGACTTTTTTTGTGCCCCCTGGAACATATCTTCAAAATCAGAGAGATCCTCTACCCGTGGAGGTGCCAGGAGTAGAATTTCGGGAGGCTGTCCGTCCCTGCCGGTACCGCTCTTTTGAATGATTGAGACCAGTAGGGCTATACTCAGCATGATGTCAAAAGAGGGGCTGGAATAGCGGGTTTTCAAGTCATTTGTCCCGAGCATAAGAATGACCAGATCCAGGGGTTTATGTGATTCCAGACAGGAATATAACTGCGTCTTACCGTTCTTGTGCTCTTCAACAGGATCATCCCAGACAGTCGTACGACCATTCAGACCCTCTTCAATAACATAGAAATCAGGTCCCAGCAGACCCTGAAGTTTACCGGTCCAGCGAATGTCCCTATCAAAGCGACCGCCTGATCCGGGCATGTATCCCCAGGTATTTGAATCTCCGAAACACAATACATTCTTCATAGAGTTCCCCTTTCGTTCCATATTTATGTTAAATTTTTATGTTTAATTATTTATGCCTTTACCCGATGTCTCTGACAGAACCCCTGTCGACCAGTTTTTGACTGACCTTTAAACCATGGATATCTTCAGCAGGCTTATCCATTAAATTAAACATTTTTTCCGTTGAGATATTTCCCAGAACAGTCGTCTGAATAGACATGGTGGTGATTTGAGGAGTCATAGGATTCGAATAATCAAGGACATCCCCGGGAGCAATAATTGATATATCTTCAGGGATATTGAGCCCCTCATTACGAATCAGATAGAATATGATCTCTGCAAGTCTGTCATCATGAGCAAAAATGGCAGTAGGTTTGACAGGTTTATGAAGATGGATCATCAACTCGCTTCTCAACATCTCCACATCAAAGAGATCTGTAGTGATATGATTCACCGGCTCACGTTGAAAAGACTCCTGTATGGCCTTCTTGAATCCGATAAACCGGTCGGAAATAACAGTATTCTGTCCTTCACGGAAATAATCGATATACAGAATGTGCTCATGACCCCTGGAAATCAGAAACTTAGTCCCTTCGTAGGCCCCTTCAAAGTCATCGGAGCAGACAGTGCATACAGTATTATTCAGTTCATTGCTGTTTATTACCAGGACAGGAATATTTGCTTCCTCCAGGGATTGAAACAGTGTTGCATTGGCAACATGAATCGAATAGACAGCGCATACCCCGGCATCAATAATGCTCTGGTAGATTTTGCTGTTCTCTGAAGAATCCTGTACCGGAATGATAACCGTGGCATAGCCCCTGCCCGTATTATTCTGCTCAATGGCATTGATTATGGGGGTAATAATATTCCAGGCATAGGCCCATTCCTTATTGATATATGTCAGAATGGCCAATGTCTTTTTCTGCATCTGACCACTCCTCCCCTTACCGGGGCGGACATAACCAAGCTCGGCAGCGATTGATTTTACCTTGTCACTCATTACTTTGGATATATTACCCTTTCCGGATAATACAAAGGAGACCGTGGCTACCGACACCCCCGATGCTTCAGCTATATTTTTAAGAGTTGCTTTTGGCTTGTTTAACGGCAGATCAGATTTCATTCAGTACAATCCCTGTTTATTTTGATATGTAATTTTACTATACAACTCACAACAGTTCAACCATTATTTTACTTAATATTAACTGTTTTATTAACTAATATATTCGACTATTTTACTTATATATTAATTATCGAACCGGCCTTTTTTATATTTTAGAGGCGTATTTACAACTTTATAGCCATTAAATACAATAAATATCAAAATAATCAAAAATTGAATTGACTGCTGATAATTTTGTGATACACTAATTATAGTTAATTTACATAACTTTTAACTTAAATCGGAGGAATTTTTTAATGAAAAAAGGTCTATTAGTTTTATGTGTCATGTTGATGGTACTCCCAACCATGCTATTTGCATCGGGTGATCAGGAATCCGTTGATGACGAAATCGTATTGAATCTTATGCACGATAAATCTGGTGCTCCAGGTTGGGTCCCCTTCTTTGACCACATGTCAGAGGTAACCACAGAGGCAACAGGTTATGGTTTTACCAATACCGTATTCCCTGCAACCGATATCTACATGGCTCAGGTCAGATCATCTCTGCCCACTGACGAAGCTCCCAACATGTTCACCTGGTGGTCAACATACAGAATGAAAGAGCTGGCAGATGAAGACATGCTGATGGATCTCACTCCTTTATGGGATAAACATGCAGATGAATATGGCGAAGACCTGCGACAGGCATTTACATTTGGTGATGCTGTTTATGGCTTCCCCCTGAATAATGAATATTGGCCTGTCTGGTACAACAAAGAGGTCTTCAAAGACCTGTCTCTTGAAGTTCCTACAACATGGGACGAGTTCATTTATGTTTGCGATACCATGCTGGAAGCCGGAATTACACCATTTCTCAGCACAGTTGAAGGACGATGGCCTACATTCATCATGTTTGAAGAGATGATCATTGGAGAAGATCCCGACCTGTATGTAGATCTATGTGAAGGCCGGGCAAAATATTCAGATCCAAGAGTCGTCAAAGCCTTCGAGCTTTGGGGCGATATGATCAGAAAGGGATACTTTACTGAACCCGGTTCCGATATCTGGGCCGTAGGTGCGGGACAGTTCAATCAGAAAGAAGTTGGTATGGCTCTCATGGGAACATGGTATTATGGTGCTACATTAACACCCAACGGTGTTCCTGAAGAGAACATCGGAGCATTCATCCTTCCTTCTCATAATCCTGATGCCGGAAACAACATCATCCTGGAAATGGGACCTCTTGTAGTTGCTAAGAATGCAAAGAACATGGAAGAGACAATGGAAGTCGTTGACTACTGGATGAGTCCTGAAGGAAATTCCGCCTTTGTTGAACAGCTCTTGTCTTTCCCGGGGAACCCCAAGGGTCCCGCAGAGTTCCTTCCACAGGTAAAAGTTGATCTTCTTAATACTATCAACACTGAGAATGTACGTCTGTTGAATAGATACTGGGAAGCAACACCAACTCCCATCTGTGAAGTTGCTGTCGATGAGTTTGCCAGGTTTATGATTAACCCTGACTCACTGGAGACCGTCATAGCTAATCTGGATACCGTAGCAGATAACTATTGGGCATCTGTAAAATAATATTGCTTTAATAAGTCCCGGTAATCATTGTGATTGCCGGGACTTCTTTTTGCCCGATGATAATTATTCCAATATGAGGTCCATGATGAACGAGAGGAAATCGAAAATATTAATCAGCTATCTATTTGTACTTCCGGCATTGCTTTTTGTGGTTGTCTTCCTGCTCATACCGATGATCCAGAATGTATACTACAGTTTCTTTGCCTGGAATGGTCTGTCAAAACCTATATTTATCGGTTTGAAGAACTTTCAGAAATGTTTTGTTGACCCGAATTTTGTAAGATCCTTTATGAATACAATCATATGGGTCGTATTCACCCTCCTCGTCCCGGTGTCTTTTGCACTCCTGGTTGCGGTCTTTCTCAAAGAGATCAAGGGCGGATCATTCTTCAAGGGAGTTTTTTTTATTCCATTGACCATATCCTTTGTCTCAACAGGTGTCATCTGGATAAATATGTTCAGTACCAAAGGCGTATTGAACACAATAATCACAGCGGTCACCCGCAATCCCGATACCGTCTCCTGGCTGACTCAGGTTCCTTTGAATACCATTGCCATGCTTATTGCATGGACCTGGCAGCAGATGGGAGTCTATATGGTGCTGTTCCTTATGGGCCTCACCACCATACCCCAGGATCCGATCGAAGCGGCTGTCATTGACGGGGCCAATAAGTTCCAGATATTCAAAGCTGTAACTTTTCCGATGCTTCAGCCCATCACTACAGTCGTGATCACACAGGCAATAGTTAATTCATTCAAAACATTTGATTTGATCTATGTAATCACCCATGGAGGTCCTTACCGCTCATCCGAGACCATGGCCGTCACAATGTACAGAGAGACTTTCAGTATGTTTAATATGGGATATGGTGCCGCTATTTCTTTAGTCCTTTCGGCAATAATCATAATAATATCCGGCGGCTATGTAAAATCCCAGCTGAAGCAAGATCTTCTACATTATTAGAAAAGAGGAACCTCATGAAAAAGAAACTAAGCAGCTCAATGCTCATCATATATACGGCACTCGTACTACTGGCAATAATTTGGATTCTGCCCATAGCAGCAAGTCTGCTTGCCGCATTTAAAACCCCGGCAGACTTTGGCAGCCATAAATTTTACCAATTCCCAACAAGCTTCGGACTCATTGGAAATCTTAGAGATATTTTTGAAGTCTATCGCCTGCATGACCACTTTTTAAGTTCTATGTACTACTCAATGGTCGCAACATTCCTTGCAATAATCTTCTCTTCCATGGCTGCATACAGCCTTATACGATTAAAACCAAGATTCAGTTTTCTTTTATTCATCATAATCTACAGTGGTACGATATTCCCTTTTCAAATGTATCTGATACCCCTTTATAAGACCTTCAACAACCTGGGACTGTACAATACACGCCTTGGTATGATCCTCGTTTACACGGCATTGGTTATCCCTTTCAGCCTCTTCGTGTATAGGGGATTCTTTACGACAATGCCCAGGTCCATAGAAGAAGCGGCAATCATTGATGGCTGCAGTTCCACAGGCATTTACCTTAAAATTTGTATGCCCCAGGCATTTGCTCCGACTGCCGTCATTGCTCTGTTTCAGATGACCTGGATATGGAATGACCTCCTCTTTGGAATGATACTCTCAAAATCTGTGGCGATCCGTCCTATCATGGTTGCCATGGCTACCATGGCGGGTATCGGCGGAGGCTCGATCCCCCGTCAGATGACAGGAGTCCTTTTTACCTCTATTCCCACGGTGATCCTTTTCATATCACTGCAAAAATACTTTATTGCCGGAAACTCAACAGTGTCATCCCTGAAGTAAGGAAAATTATATGAAAATCAAAGAAATATTGGTATTGCACCACAGCCATATGGATATCGGATATACCCATAGCCAACCAGTACTCTGGAACCTTCAGCGCGAATTCATTGATCAGGTGTTGGATATGCTGGAAGAGACATCACAGTGGCCGAAGCTATCACAGCCCAAATGGACAATTGAAGTCACAGCACAGATCCTTCACTGGCTAAAAACTGCTGATGAGAAAAGCATTGAAACTTTGAAGGCATATGTTGCCCAGGAACGTATCGGATTATCAGGACTGCAGTTCAACACGACTCCCCTGTGTAATCTGGAACAGCTGATCAGCCAATTACGACCAATAAGAGGAATTGAACAAGCACTTGATTACTCTATCAAGACCGTTATTCAGCATGATGTGAATGGTATAGCCTGGCCAATCGTTGATCTGCTGCATGATAACGGGATCAAGGCTCTGATCATGGGGATCAATCCTCATCTGGGACGAGCTGCCGCTTCCAGGCCCTCTTTCTTCCATTGGGAAGGCCCTTCAAAGAAGAAAATATTAGTTGTCAACGGTGAACATTACACCATGTTCGATCAACAGCTTAAAACTGCCGAAAACAGCATAGAAACAATGAAAACGGGACTTGATCGTTACCTGACTCACCTGGAAGGGATAAATTACCAGCAGGACTTTCTCTATCTGACCTCGTCAAACGTCCCGGTATGCTGGGATAACAGCCCCCCGAACATGCAGGTTGCCCGGTTGATACGAGAGTGGAATGATAATGATTGCGGCCCGGTGATTCGCTATGTCACACCCAATGAGTTATTAAAACGAGTACAGCAGATACCCGAGTCTGAGCTATGTACGATGAAAGGAGACTGGACTGATTTCTGGAATTTTGGATCCGCAAGTTCGGCATACGAAACAGCCTTGAATCAAAAAACAAAATCAATGCTGTTCTCTGCAGAGTTAATAGGAGCAAATAAAATAGATCCGAAACCGGCAATCCGGGAAAACCTGGATCAGTCATGGAAGAGTCTGAATATCTATGATGAACATACCTGGGGCTGTGATGAGTCCATGGATGTGGACTCCTATAATACCCGTTCACAATGGTCTTTTAAGGCAATTAAAGCCTATGAAGCCCGTGAGCACGCATTCTACCCATTGATTGCCTCCCTGGAAGATATTAGTGAAAATCCAGGACAGGCAGAAGGCCTGGAGGGCGTCCTTTTATGTAACCTCACAAGCAAAGAACAGAATGTTCCTGTCATGCTCTCAAAAAAGTGGCAGACTGAAGGGAAGCAACTGAGAACTGCAAGATTCAGGAATGATATGCAGCTGATAAATACTAAAGAAGAAGAGCTCATTGAATTTGCATCGGTAAGCATACCAGCTTTCGGATGGCGCAGAATACCACTGGATCAACTGGAAGAGCCGGTACAGGATTCAAGGATCAGCCATGGGAAGTATGTTAAAAAATCGACCCAGGCCATAATCAGTTTTGACACGATCCGCAGGATTGATGACTATATCGAGTATATAGAATCACCCTTCCATCGCATTGAATTCGATCCGAAATCAGGCCGTATACTGTCTTTATTTGATAAACGGCTGGCCAGGGAAATTCTTGATATTCAAAATGACTGGACTTTCTTCCAAATGGTAAGAGAGTATCCCGATCCATTGATCGACGGCAGAAGAGAATCCTATTACGATAGAGATATTGTAAAACTCCTGGATGATGAGTCCTGCTGGAGTAGCTCCTGGGCTTGCAGACGTGAGGGTGCCGAGTCCTTTGTCTCCTATGAGATAGAGCAGAAAAGTACAAAGATCACACTCGTCCTGCGCTTTAAAATGGATGGAATGACTAATATGGAACAGCGTATTGTTCTGCATCCCCACATCCCGGATATTGACCTGTCTGTCTCATTTAACAAAGAAGAGTGTACCGATCCGGAATCATACTATCTTGTGTTTCCTCTTGCGCTAAAGAGTGGATGGAAGGGCATTTTTAATACCGCAGACACCCAGGTCTCCCTGGATGATGAACAGCTGCCCGGAGCATGCAGAGATTGGGTGACCGCACAATCCTTTGTTGCGATGCAGGATGATGATATCGCTGTGTCTCTCTGTACACCGGATGCACCTATGGCCATGTTCGGGGACTTCAATTTCTCAAAGGAAAGCACTGTTATCCCGCGTGATAAAAACCCTCTTCTTTTATCCTGGCCATTGAATAACTACTGGAATACCAATTTCAGAGCATCCCAGGCCGGTTTTATTCAATTGAATTACAGCCTGATCATTGAGAATTCAGAAGAGGAATATAATTATGCAAAGAGAGCCGAACGGTCCTCTGTTCCTCTCCTCTCACATCCCCTGATTAATTGCAGCAAAGCTGAGAGCGGTGTGTTCTTCACGGTCACAGACAGTGAGAACATTCAAGTCTCCTCCGTCACTGCAATGCCGGAGAATGGGGGGTACCGTTTTCGTCTCATCAATACCTCCAGTGAGACCAGTGAGCCCACTCTGACAATACCCGATTTTACAGTCGGTTCTGCCTACAGCGCCAATATCTTTGATGAGAGGATTACTGACATCCCATTCACCAATAATGAGGTGCATACAACTATTGCCCCTAAAGAAATTCAAACAATCTGCATCAAACGGAAAAAAGGATAGGAATATGACAAGTAGACAACGTATACAGGCCGCCATTAATCATAAAGAGCCTGATAAACTCCCCATAGACTGCGGTTCTATGAGATCTACCGGGATCATGGCTATGCCATACAATACATTAAAGAAACATCTTCAAATCACAGAAGGATCAACCAAGGTCTATGATGCCGCCCAGCAGCTGGCAATACCCGAACAGTGGTATCTGGATAGATTCAAGGTAGATTCAGTCGATCTGGCCAGAGCCTATGCCGGTGAGGATAAAGATTGGAGCCCCTGGAATCTTCCTGACGGATCCCAGGCACTCCTTCCCAAGTGGCTTCATTTTGAACAGCAGGGAAACGATTGGGTCTGTATAGACTCTGAAAATGACATAATAGGGCGTATGCCTGAAGGGATTGCCTATTTTACGCAGACCATATGGCCCTACATGGGTATTGAGAAGAGCAGCTTCCCGGATCTTGGGCATGCAATAGGCAAGACCATGTGGGGATACATCTCAGATCCTCTCTGGAAAAATGAGGGTAATCCTGATTTCTACCAGCAGCTGCAGGAAAAAGCAAAAGAATTGAAGGATACGACGGACTATGCCTCAATGATAGGTTTTGGGGGCAGTCTATTTGAAATGGGACAATTCCTTTATAGGACCGATGAGTTACTAATGAATCTTTTGTTGACTCCCCATGAGATGGGTCTGCTCTTTGACAACCTGGTGGAATTACACCTGGAGAAGCTGGAAAAGGTTCTCGGTGCAATCAACGGGCATGTAGATGTCATTCAATTCGGTGACGACTTCGGAACTCAGTCTTCCCTGATGATCAACCCTGAGACATACAGAGAAATCATCTATCCGAGACAGAAGAAACTTTTTTCCTATGTACATGAGCATAGCGACTTGAAAGTATTTTTACATAGCTGCGGATCTATCAAGCCTATAATCCCCGACCTGATAGACGCAGGTGTTGATATCATAAATCCTGTACAGATCGGGGCCGATGGGATGGACCCTGTCGATTTGAAGCGGGAATTCGGTAAAGACATTGTTTTCTGGGGCGGAGCAATTGACACTCAGCATAGACTGCCTAAAGCAACCCCTCAGGAGGTCAGGGATGATGTCAAAAAGAACAGCGAAATTCTTATGAAAGATGGAGGTTTTGTATTCAATCAGGTTCATAATATTGTTGATGGAGTACCCCCTGAAAATATAGTGGCCATGTATGAGGCCGCCAACGAAATCACATACTAAAAAAAATCCCTGAGCACCATTCTCTAATTAACTTGAGAGAAGGCTGGAAGGCTGGGCTGTGGTAAACTGGCTTTGATCTATGGTTTACCCAGTCAGAGCCCTGGTCTGGCTGCCAGGCCCGGGATTCAGTTCTACCATGATGAGATATCCCAGTTTTTAGTTAAAAGGATTTAATAATAAGAGGAATAAATCCTGCAAGCATTGTTAAGAAAAGAGCTGTGAGAAATGTATACAGTCGTGTGAATTGTTTCTCTACAGAGACAAAGCGTGTATCAATATTATTCTGCAGCTCCTCAAAGCGTGTATCCATATTATTTTGCGTCTGTTCAAAGCGTGTATCCATGTTATCCTGCATCTGTTCAAAGCGGGAATCAATGTTATTCTGCGTCTGTTCAAAGCGGGAATTCATGTTATTTTGCGTCTGTTCAAAGCGGGAATCCATGTTATTCTGCAACTGTTCAAAATGCTCATCAGACTGTTTCATCATGAGTACAAGTTTCTCATTTTGGAATTTCAACTGCTGTTCTATTGTCACCATTCTTTCAAAAAGTTCTTTATCGAGACCTCTTTCCTGAGATGGAAAGGGATATATGTTCTGTTCCCTGATCCACTGAGCCATATTGCTTTTAACATAAGCTCCAATCTGTTCCAGCTGATTCTGATCCACTGCGGCGTCTCCCATTAGACTTCTCCTCAATTTTACTGCTATTTTGTCTCATAGAACAGAAGGAACAGGGACAATGCTTCAAAGTTATATGAAATTGAAGTAAAGAAAATTGAATTCAGTAATACCCTTCCCCTTTTAAGACGATTTTTGTATATATGTGTTTATGGCTGGTTGCTCGCCTATGCAGCCTAAGGCTGGTCGCAAGCAGAGCTTGCTGCTCGCCTATGCAACCTAAGGAGATTTTTATGAAAAAAAGAATATTACTTATTATAACGATATTTACCGGAACGATGGGCTTGAGTGCATCCCCTCTTGTTCCTTTTACACTGGGAGCAGCATTCCCCAACTATGAGCACTCTTACATGCTTGTGGGCACGGGTATCCATGTTCCTCTGGAGAATAATATTGAGCTGAGTCTGACAGGTGCATTCGGTATTCGTACTGAAACTGCTGATACGGGGGATGTGGATGCTGATTTCCTGATTCCCATCAATGCGGGTGTTAACTTCCTATTCCCAGTTAAGACCAAACTGACCTTCGTAACAGGTGCCGGTCTGAATACGCAGATGGAATTTACAGATGACTTTACACTTCATATCGGCCCCTATATCAGAGGCGGAATCCGTTACAGAGTGCATAAAAATATGCAGCTCACCATGGAGCTGCAGCAGGATCTTGTATTCGGACCTCCCAAATGGATCAATACAACTACCCAGGTCTGTGCCGGGATTGTCTGCAATTTCGACTAATCCCCTTCAGCTTTTAAATAATAATGACCAGTAATTTTGATATCATATGTGATATCACTTTTATGGCCGTTTAGATAAGGGGAATTTTGATATCATATGTGATATCACTTTTGCAGCTTCCCCCACGGCATGGGATTGCAGCGTTTCCTTCCCGAAGGGCCCGGCGGCGCGGGAGCAGAGCCGGAGAATGCCCGAGGATTAGA
The DNA here is from genome assembly GCF_003346715.1 of Oceanispirochaeta sp. M1. NCBI lineage: Bacteria > Pseudomonadati > Spirochaetota > Spirochaetia > Spirochaetales > Spirochaetaceae > Oceanispirochaeta > Oceanispirochaeta sp. M1. The sequence continues at coordinate 132,698 of NZ_QQPQ01000011.1, read as the reverse complement.
AGGAAGTAGCGGAAAGCCCGGTTCTCTCTGCACTGCCTCCAGGCAGAAGGAGAGAAGCCGCCTCTATACTCCCTGTGAAAACTTTGGTACAAATGGGTATGAGTCCTGATAAGAACACTTTTGCTTCCTCCTACCTTTCGTTTATCACGAGTACGGGGATTCCCCTGCCCCTGCCTGATAATACGGATCTTCTGTACCCCTATGAGGGGGATGAGGTGAGGCGTGTGATGGGTCTTTACTTTAATAAATACTATGGTGATAAGAGTAAGAGGATTTTCCTCATCGGGATAAATCCGGGACGCCTGGGCTGTGGTGTGACGGGGATTAATTTTACCGATGCCGATTCACTGCGGGATGATTGCGGGATTGACTGCGATTTTAAAGGCGGCCGCGAGCTTTCAAGCCGTTTTATTTATGAGATGATCAATTTCATGGGTGGTTCTGAGCTGTTTTTCAGCCGCTATTTTCTTACGGCTCTATCCCCGCTTGGTTTTACCTGTGAGGGAAAGAACCGGAACTATTATGATACGCCTGCTCTGATGGCCCATTTAAAACCCTGGCTTGTTGAGAGTTTTAAAAGGCAGATAGAGATGGGGGCCGAGAGGCGGATTGCTTTTTCCCTTGGCAAGGGTAAGAATTTCAAGATTCTGAAAGAGCTCAACGCGGAACACTGTTTTTTTGAGGAGATACTCCCTCTGCCCCACCCCCGCTGGGTGCTGCAGTATAAACTGAAAGAGAAAGAAACCTTCCTGAATATGTATGATCATGAACTGAATAAGGCTTACAGGAGATGCAAAGATGGATGCTAAACTGGTTTCAACAATTCTTGCGCAGAATAAACAAAGAGAGGAACTGACTCTGTCATCAGAGGCCTGTCCCAGCAGCCGCGGACTTCGTATGACTCCCGAGAATACGGATAACAGCCGGGGTGATATACGCTCTTCCTTTACCCGGGATACCGACAGGATTATCCACTCCCTCTCCTATACCCGTTATATAGACAAGACCCAGGTATTCTACCTGTTTCAAAACGATAATATCACCCACAGGGTGCTCCATGTGCAGCTGGTGTCAAAGATTGCCAGACAGATTGGTCGGGCGCTGCGTCTAAATGAGGATCTGATTGAGGCGATTGCTCTGGGTCACGATCTAGGGCATGTTCCCTATGGTCATGATGGTGAGAGATTCCTGAATAAAATCTGCGAGGATGAGAGAATCGGCGGCTTCAGCCATAACGCACAGAGTGTGCGGACTCTACGGGAGCTTGAGAATAACGGGCGGGGACTGAACCTGACGGTGCAGGTCCTGGATGGTATTCTCTGTCATAACGGGGAGATGCTGGAGGAAATATATCTGCCGGATCGGACGAAAACGGCAGAGAGGTTCCTGGAAGAGTATGAGATGTGCTTTTCTGACGGCGGCCGGGGAAAGGTTTTAAAGCCCATGACCCTGGAGGGCTGTGTGGTGAGAATTGCCGATGTGATTGCCTATATCGGGCGGGATATTGAGGATGCCATCACCATCGGTCTGATGAAGCGGGAGGAGATCCCTTCAGGCATCACAGAGCTTCTGGGCGATAGAAATGACAGGATTATCCGGAGCCTCTCCTACGATCTTATTGAGCAGAGCTTCGGCAGGAAGGGTTTGAGCTTTTCAGATCCCTACCGTGAGGCTCTACAGGAACTTTTAGAGTTCAATTACAAGAGGATTTACCTCCATCCCGGCAAGAAGACCGAGGACGGCAAGATAGAGAAGATGTTCCGTTACCTCTACCAGGCCTATCTGAAAGAGCTGGTGAGTCGGGATGAGTCGAGTTATGTGTATAAATGGGCGAGCCGTAAGATGAAACCGAGCTATCTTGAGTCCATGCCGCCGGAGAGGATTGCGGTGGACTATATTGCCATCATGACAGACCGCTACTTTAACGAGGACTTCAGACGCAGGGTGATTCCCCGGGACTTCGGTTTCAAGATCTAGCTGCAGCGGCTGATAATCACAGAATTGCCACCTTAGAGTCACAGGGTGCACAAACTGTTCTGCTATTATGATTATCGGAGATATCCGATATGGATACGGGAATCGAGGAAACTCAGGTTCCTGAACCGATCATTAGCAGAGCGATCCAGGAGCTGAGAGAAATTACAGAGTCCTATTATAGGGACAGAGCGGAAAGAGAGAGCGCTGATAGAGAGAAAAGGGACCGGAAAGACAGAGCTCTCCTTCCCGACGACTATGCAGTTCAGGTTGATGTGTTTGCCTAAGCCCCAGGGTCTGGGCAAATATCTCTCCAGAGCTTTAATGGACCCCTTAGTCCTTCCAAATTGGTATAATTTTTTTTAAATTAAAATTCCTTTACCACCAGAACTTCGTTGCCCTTGCTGTTATATTCCATCTTATCAAATAAGACTTTGGCCATGTTGATGCCCCGTCCATGAGGAAGGAAATCCTTTTCAACACTTTTTTCGACAGTTCTCATGGTCTCATCAAAGTCAAATCCCTCACCTTCATCCCTGATTATGTACTGTACTTTCTCATTGCTGAGACTGTACTCAATGCGGACTGTTCTATCTTTGTATCGAGGATTATTCTGCCGCTCCCGGACAAAATCGAGATATGTTTTATCATCCATGGCTTTGCTTTTTTCTTCAAAGGAGATATTAAGATTGCCATGTTCAATAGCATTGATGATAAGCTCCTGAAGCCCCATCTTGATCATAAGAACAGATCCTTCATCCAGATGTTTGCGAAGGACTCCCGTAAGCCGGGTTGTTACATCATCAATGGCTATGATGTAATTCTCGATGCTGAGCTGCAGACTCTCTTTATCTATGGAGCGGATCAGCCTGTCGGCTTTCATTTTCTCGGCCCGGCAGATGTATTCCACATCCCCGTCTTTACTCTCGTAATAATCAATATGGAATTCCAGTTCTTCGGGCTCACCGGTGCGGGGTGCTTCCAGGGTGGAGTGAAAGCTGACCGATTCCTTATCCCGGCTCAGGAGTCGGAGATTTTCTTCTACGATCTGCCGGGATATCTGATTGTTCTCGGCAGAGCGCCCTAAAAGATCAGGCAGAGGGAGGATGAGGTTCTTTTCATTGAGGTTAAAGTAGAGACGTGCTTTTTTATTATATGTCTGGAATTTAAAATCTCTGCTGAGAGAGAATACGGCATATTCGGTTCCTTCGGCCAGTTTTCTGTATTTCAGTTCTGAGCTTATAAGCCTGTTATATGTGGCCTGCAGCTTAAGGTGAGTCCCGGTCAGTTTCTCCTGGGTATGAAAGTAGTCCCTTAATACGGAGGTCATTATCAAAACGTTCATGACTGAGAGGCCCACCGAAAGGCGGGAAAATCGGAACTGATTAAGTATAAAATTATGGCCGAAGTGGAAAAAACTGATATCATCTATGGCACTGAGTGCAGCGAAGATAGTACCTGCAACTATAAGAAATGTATTCATGTCTCCTTTATTTATAATCAGGGAGATAATTGAGATGATAATCAGTGTGATAATATATATGCCCAGCAGAAAATCCCTCATGGTATAAAGGGGACCTTCGGCTCCTCTCCCGAAATCACCGGGGGAATTATAGCCATAATCTGCAAAGGTCTTCAAAGAGATAAAAAGGTCGGGTTTGATCAGAGAAATCAGGGTGATAACCACTGCGATCCCCAGCCCTATTCTGGCCATGCAAAGTGAGATTTTTGATAATCCGCCCTCTTCATTTGTGAGAGTGGAGGCGAAAAGCATCATGGAATAAAGAAAGTAGCAGGCCGAGATCTGTCCTAAATAATGAAAGATCCTACCCACATGCAGAATTGAAATCCAACCTGAAATAATAACCAGGGATTCAAAGAACACAAAGGAGAAAGCCCCAAGGCCGATAAGGAATCCGGCAAAATAGGTTTTATATTTAAAACTTCGATAGAGAAACAGATAGACAATGACAACTGCGGTGCTTAAGAAGGAGCAGAGAATGGGTATCATAAGTTGTATGGCATCTGCGATTGAATAATCCCAGTTCAGCATGTTGCTCTCCAGACCTTCATAGATAATACTATAATCCTTGAGCCACCACTTTACACTAAGGATTTCATATTGATACAGTTCTATTTGAAAATCTTTTATACTTTTTATACGAATTCATTTGCCAAAGCAGAGAAACCATAGTATAAATAATCAAAACATAGGTGTTCTAACACACTAAAACTGTCTATTGTTTCAGAGTCTTATCCCAGGCCCTGTGCAAATGTAATAATTGAGTTACCGAGGCTGCAGAACAGTAGCGGTAGTATAGGAGAGGAATATGTCAGTAGAAATAAAAGACTTCGCCATGGCTTCAGATGGTGTAGATCCTAAAAAAGTTCCAAAGAGAAAACTCTTTACCGGAGCTGAAATCCCCGCCATCGGTATGGGAACTTTCGGAAGTGACCGTTTTACAGCCGAAGAAATTGCCAACGCTGTTGTAGGTGCCATCGAAGTTGGTTTCCGCCACATCGACTGTGCTTCTGTTTATGGCAATGAAGATCTTATCGGTAAGGCTCTGAAAAAAGCCATGGACGGTGGAATTAAGAGAGAAGATCTGTGGATCACATCAAAAGTATGGAACGACAGACACGATGATGTAATTGGATCCTGCAAGCAGTCCTTAAAAGATCTGCAGCTGGATTACCTGGACCTGTTCCTGGTTCACTGGCCCTTCCCCAACTATCATGCACCCGGATGTGATGTTGACTCAAGAAGTCCCGATGCCAAACCCTATATCCATGAAAGCTATATGAAGACATGGAGACAGATGGAGCAGCTCGTAGAGATGGGTCTTGTTAAGCATATAGGTACTTCCAATATGTCCGTTCCCAAACTGAAAATGGTATTAAAAGATGCTGAAATTCAGCCCGCCTGTAACGAAATGGAACTTCACCCCCACTTCCAGCAGCAGGAAATGTTTGACTTTGTAAGAGAGAACAATATTGTTCCCATCGGATTCTGTCCCATCGGTTCTCCCACAAGACCCGACAGAGACAAAACCGCAACAGATACTGTTGATATTGAAGATCCCGCAATTAAGAAGATCGCAGCCCGTCTGGGCATGCATCCTGCGGTTGTCTGCCTGAAATGGGCTGTACAGAGAGGTCAGGTTCCTATCCCCTTCTCAGTACACAGAAATGAGTACCTCAGCAATATCAAGCTGACTGTAGAAGACCTTCTAACAGACGAAGAGATGGAAGAACTGTCCAAAATAGATAAGAATTGCCGCCTTATCAAGGGTCAGGTATTCCTGTGGAAAGACGGTCAGACCTGGGAAGCTCTCTGGGACCTGGACGGAAAAATAACCCCTCCGTAATTTTGAATATGAGTCTAAAAGACTGATAAAATTTTTTCATAGATCTACTTCAATTTAAGAATGTACCTTAATACCGTGTTTCCCTGATCAGGGGCACGGTTTTTTTTTCGTCTTGAGTACAATGATGCACTATCCTATACTCATAGACGGAAACCATCTCATATGAAAACATTTAAACAAAAGCTACTAAGCTTCTATCATTTCACAGAACTCATAGTCAGACGCTTCTTTGATGATTCCTGCTTTCCCAGGGCAGCTGGCCTGGCCTATTCGACATTGATGTCGGCGGTTCCACTTCTGGCTGTACTTATCGGTTTCGGCGGTCCTCTTATGGCGAAACAGGAGGTTCAGTCCTTTCTGGCACGCACCATGCTTCCGGCTATGCAGGAGCAGGTGATGGATGCCATTCTGGAACTTGCAGAAAACGGTACCCGCCTGGGTATTTACGGTCTACCCATCTTTCTGGTTGCGGTCACAATGCTTCTAAACAACATAGAGATGAATCTGAACCATATTTTCAGGGTGAGCATGGAGCGTAAGGGCTTCAAATGGTTTACCACCCATCTGGCTGTGGTCGTTTTCGCAGCTCTGTTTCTCGGTTCCAGCCTCTCTCTCACAGGGGACATGCTGGATCAGATCCTGGGGACTCTGGGCTTCACCGGAGCCCTCTCTATTTTTGAAAGCAGGATTGCCCCTTTTCTCTTTATTTTTGTGGGTCAGCTGATTCTTCTGACCCTTATTCCCAGACGGAAAGTCCAGTTCAGCAGTGCATTGATTGGGGCATTCACGGGTTCTGTTCTCTGGGAGCTGTCCAAATCTGTATTTGCCATATGGGCGACAAATACGGTGAGAATGTCCCTTATCTACGGTTCGTTTTTTATCTTTCCTCTATTACTGATATGGATGCTGATTATCTGGATAATAATTCTCCTGATGTCGGAGCTCACCTATGTTCATCAGCACCGTAGTTTTTACGATGAATACCGTATGATTAAAAAGACTCCCGCAGATAATCTTATATACAGTCTGCGACTATATTCCCTGATCATTCAGGCCTATAAAAAGTCTGAAACTGCTCCCGGGCAGACCCAGCTGGCGGACTCACTGAATGTCCCAGAAAAAATTGTGGAAGATCTGTTAAAGCCCTTCCTTGAGAAGAGAATACTCCTGAAGGTTGTTGAGGGTAAGAAAAATATGGGATTTATTCCGGCAGGTCCACTGAATGAGCAGTCTATGGCAGAGATTATGAAGGTTCTTACCGACGTGAAGAATCCCTATATGGATACCAAGAAAGATCCGCTGTTAAAATCCTTATATGCCGAGCTGAGTGAGGCTCTGAAAGGCAGAACTGTGGATGACTATATGAATACTGATGACTATATGAATACTGATGACCATATGAATGCTGATGACTGAGCGAATAAACCCCATCAGCCGCAGCAGAAAAAAAGAGTGCGGCGCCTTTTTCACACCTTATTGGATAGCCTCAGAGATAATCCGCAGCAATAATATCCATAGGATATGGGCGGAAGGTGCCTCTGTGCTTGATCCCACGGCGGGGGACGGAAGTCTTCTTGAGGCTCTGATCCGATGCAGTGTAGAAGATGGTATTCCTGTAACCGACTCCATGCTGAACAGACTCAAGGGCTTTGAACGTGAGGCTGATTTCACTAAAGGGTTTAGGAGCCGTATCAAAGAGAATTATGCTCTGATACCCCCGGCAGAGACTCTTGAGTGCCATGATTTCCTGAAGGTTCAGCCGAAAATGTATGACATTCTTCTGGGAAATCCCCCCTGGCTGAACTTCACCGATGTAAAAGAGGAAGAGAAAGAGGGTCTCAAAGAATATTTTGTCCGTTACGGCCTGACAGAAAAGGGAAAAGGTCTTCTTTTAGGCGCTGCCCGCATCGACCTTGCGGCTCTGATGATTCAAAAAGCGGTGCAGGATCACCTTACCCCCGGCGGGAGCGGATATTTTTTTATTCCCCTGTCCCTGATGCTCAATGAGGGTGCCCATAATATTTTCCGCATGGGTATACTTCCCGGGGAGCAGCCGCAGGATGGACAGGCAGACAGGAAATCCGGGGAAACTGAAAGATTCTGCTTTGAAGAGATCCGGGACTTTGCAGATGTACAGGTCTTCCCGGAGGTTAATACACGATGCGGTTTTATCACATTGAAAAAATCTGCCGTGCAGAAGAACTCCATTCCCTACTTCAGTCTTATTGAACCCGGCAGATGGAAGGAAGAGACAGCCCGCCCCGTGGGCAGGCCCGGTTCAGCCTATATGCTCACAGACGATGAACAGCAGCCCGAATTGATTCCCATTAAGGCTGAATCCAGACCCAGACAGGGTATTAACACCGGAGGCAGAAACAGCCTTTTTATATTTGACAGCTGTGAAAGTACTGGTGACGGGCTTTGCAGGGTCCGAAACAAGAGCATAATCACTCTACTCCCTGAGGAACTGGTGTATCCCCTTTTAAATCGGGAACAGTTCAAGGGAGATGATAAGGCCTGTAAGTTTATCTTCCTGCCCTACAATAAAAAAAGGGGCAAAGTATTAAATGCGGGGGAGCTGCAGGATTATCCCGCTGCCCTGGAATACCTTGAATCTCAAAAGGAGAGCCTGACAAGCCGGAAGGGTTCTCTATTGGGCAGCAGTATAAAGAAAGGGCTTTACTGGATTCTTCTGGGTGTCGGCCCCTACAGTTTCTCTTCCTGGAAGATTGTATGGGAGGCCTACGGCCGGGATGAATTTAAACCGATGCTTTTCGGCTGCACCAAGAGTCCCGGGGATGAAAAACCCTGGATTCCCAATCAGGCGCTCCAGGCATCCTGTTCTTTTGAGACAAAAAAAGAGGCTCTGCGTGTTCTGGAGTCTCTGAAGCAGCCCTCTATAAACAGGATTTTAAAGCGGCAGAACATGAAAGGAACCTGCAACTGGGCCCAGCCCGGCAGGATCAGGCACTTTTTAAAGGAAGTATAAATCCCGGGTTCAGCTCCAGAGCTCAGTTCACAAATAGGACTGCCGGAGTCGATGAGAGATACTCAGTAGGAGAGCTTTAACCGCCCGCCGATCTCCCAGGAACTGGTATTCTGCAGGCTGGTACTTGTATTGAAGGCTTCACTGAATAGTGAAGCAGAAAAATGATCCGTAAACTGATACCCGGCGCTGATTGAATACTCCGAGAGACTGACATCATCCAATGATGCAACAAAGATAAAGTCAAAAACCATCTCTATCACAAGGCGTTTGAAGAACTCGCTGTCTTTAAAAAGATAACGGAACAGGGCATCAGAGAAATAGACCCCCCCTACATAAATCATGGGGGTCGTTATATCACCATCGGCCACTTCATCCTCATCTGAATCTTCCTTGATTCCCATAAATCCGACTCCCGCCCTGGCTCCAAGAATCAGACGGCTCTCCATGGTCTCTGCAAAGAAGCCTCTTAAGTGAATGGTCATATCAAACATTCTTTCAAGCATATCCACATCATTTTGATTATAAGGAACATCTCTATACCTTATTCCCAGCCCTACATTTCTCTTATTCTTCATGATGAAAGCCTGCATATCGGCAGTAATGCGGTAAAAAGGGTTTGAGGGGAGTTCATCCACATCCTGTAAAACACGTGTATCTGTCAGATAGAGGGGTTGGGTCTTACCGTAGGCATTGCCTATTTCAAGAGAAAAGGCATTTCTTTTAACAGAAGGATCTGAACGCTGAGCATCGGTAAGAAGCTCCTGGGCAAAATCAGGGGATATGATCTCTTCCTCATCGGGCTTTTTAAAGTCGGAAAAATCCGGGTCTTCGGCATTTATCTCTCCAATCTCTCCATGCTCCTCATCCAGAATTAAAAGATCCTCTATGGATTCCTTTAAATCCTGCAATTCACTGTCCTCGGGAGATAGTGCAATAGCTGCATTCAGATGATCCAGAGCCATGTTGTATTCCCCTTCGGCAAGCTCTTCAAGGGCCATATCTCTCAGGCTCTCCTTGCGGTGCTCCTGATCAAGAAAATCCAGCTCCGATGAAGGTGTAAGCTGGGCACTGAGTGAGAGCACAGGCAACAGCATTATCAAAAGCCGCAGAATAATACGTTTCAGGAGCCTACCTCCAGCACCGGGGGAGTCAGGCTGTTCCATAATTCAGATTCGGGAAAATCAGGAAAGAGAACTGACCAACTGCCTCTGACCGTCGGGGTCAGCAGTACATCTTTCAGCTCTGTGATAAAGCGGCTGCGTGGTACATCCGCGGCACCCAGGCTTCCCAGGTGATCGGTGTGCTGCTGGCAGTCGATAAATGCGAATTTTTTATCCTGAAGAAAGGATGTCAGAGCGATAAGGGCTGTTTTTGAGCTGTTGGGGACAGCTGCAAACATGGATTCGCCGAAAAAGGCTCTTCCCAGGGAGACTCCATAGAGTCCTCCTGCCAATTCATCATTCTCCCAGACCTCAACAGAATGGGCAAAACCCAGATCATGGAGTCTGAGATATGCGTCAATCATATCATTGGAGATCCAGCTTCCGTCCTGTTCCCTCCGGGGAGCCTTTCCGCAGCTTTCCATGACATCACGGAAACAGCGATCCACAGTCACAGTAAAACGGCCGCTTTTAAGTATCTTTTTCATTGATTTGCTGACACGAAGATTTTCAGGATAAAGGATAAAACGGGGGTCCAGGCTCCACCAGAGAATTTCTTCCCCTTCATTGAACCAGGGGAAGATTCCCTGTGCATAGGCAGAAATAAGAAGACCGGGAGATAGATTTCCCCCGGCACCGACAACCTCATCATCCCAGCTCTCAGGAGGAGGGAAATGAAAGTAATCATCGTATTCCAGCCAGGGAAACTCCTCTTCACTCACGAATCGGAAACCTCGATGTGTACATCTCCATCCTTCAGTTCCACTTTGGCTTTTCCGCCGCTGCTCAGGCTTCCGAAGAGAACCTGATCAATAAAGAAGGTTTTAATCTTTTCATCTATAAGACGGGCAATGTTTCTGGCTCCGTACTCGTAGGAGTAACCCTCTTTTGCCAGAAAGTGGATGCATTCATCACTGACTTCAAGGCTGACGCCCTTGGCTTTGAGCTGCTTTTCAAAGGTACTGAGCTCTTTTTTAACAATATTGACAACAACCTCATCCGGCAGGTTGCCGAAGGTGATTATTTTATCCAGACGGTTCCTGAACTCAGGAGTGAAGATTCTGTTTACTTCATCATTCACAGCCTGGGCAGAGAGAACCCTGTCACCGAATCCGATCTGACTCTTTCCGATATCTCTGGCTCCGGCATTTGAAGTCATTATAATCACGGCATGACGGAAGTCCGCCTTTCGCCCCATATTATCTGTAACAGTGGCATAATCCATCATCTGCAGAAGGATGTTGTACACATCCTGATGGGCTTTTTCTATCTCATCCAGCAGGAGTACAGCATGGGGATTCTTCCGGATTGTATCTGTCAGGAGTCCACCCTCTTCGTATCCCACATATCCGGGAGGAGAACCGATCAGCCGTGAAACTGTATGCTTCTCCTGGTACTCACTCATATCAATTCTATGGAGGGAGACACCCAGTTCGGATGCCAGGAGGCGGGCCAGCTCGGTTTTACCGACACCCGTCGGTCCTACAAAGAGAAAGGATGCCACAGGTTTGTTATCCTGACGGAATCCAGCTCGTGACCGGCGGATCGCCATGGTTACGGCTTCTACCGCTTCATTCTGTCCAAAGAGGTTCTTTTTAAGGTCTTCATCCAGGGTCTTCAGTTTATCCGTTTCATTGGCGGAGACTGACTTTTCCGGTATCCGGGCAATGGAGGCGACAACCTTCTCAATATCCCTGTCTGTTATCTTGGGGAATACATCATCACCCAGCCCATCCTTCTCTTTCTGCAGGGCCTTCCAGGCTCCGGCTTCATCAATCAGGTCAATGGCTTTGTCGGGGAGATGTTTCTCGTTTATATACTGATCAGAGAGCCGGACAGCAGCTTCCAGTGATTCATCGGTAAACAGCACGCCATGGTGCTCTTCATAAACCTTCTGTAAACCTTTGAGAATCTCCAGAGTCTCATCCACCGTAGTTTCGGGGATATCCACCTTCTGAAAACGTCTGGCCAGAGCATGATCCTTTTCAAAGTACTTCTTGTACTCCTCATAGGTTGTGCTGCCGATACAGCGGAGCTGCCCCTTGGCCAGTGCGGGCTTCAGGAGATTACCGGCATCCATGGTTCCGCCGGAAACGGCTCCGGCGCCTATAATTGTATGAATCTCATCAATAAAGAGCATGGATTTAGGCTTATTTTCTAGATCCTTAAGTACCCGTTTCATCCTCTCTTCAAAATCTCCTCTGAATCGGGTTCCCGCAAGGAGGCTCCCCATATCAAGTGAGTAGATTCTGAATCCTTTAAGGAAGGAGGGTACATCATCATTGACTATTTTGAAGGCAAGGCCCTCGGTTATTGCTGTTTTTCCTACTCCCGGCTCACCTACATGAACGGGATTGTTCTTCAGGCGGCGGGAAAGGATCTGTATGGTTCTCTCCAGTATGTCATCTCTGCCGATGAGGGGTTCAAGTTTTCCCTCTTCAGCCAGACGGGTCAGATCTGTGGTGTACTGATCAAGGGCGGATTTTTTCTTTCTACCCTGTCGATGACCTCCACCTTCGGACTCAGAGGTGGATTCACCGGCTTCACCGTAGTCTTCCATATCTGATTCATCTAAATCATCAGATTCGTCCATCCCGTCGGGATCATCATACTCCTTCAGATTCTCAGGAGGATGAGAGACAAGATCCAGCAATGTCAGACGGCTGACTCCGGCTTTTTTCATATAGTAGGAGGCAAAGCTCTGGGGTTCATCCAGTATGGCTATCAGGATATCACCCACACGGATGGTATCCTTGCCGGCAGAGCTCATCTGCAGCATGGTTCTCTCAATTATATTCTGAAGACCTTCGGTCTGCAGGGGTTCGGAGGCCGGGACGGTCTCCATATGTTTTTTAAAATACTCTTCCAGATCCTCTAAAATCAGATCAGGATCTGCTCCGGAGGATTCAAGATAAGCCCTGGGAATATCAAAATCCAGGGATGTAAATAAAAGGTGCTCGGGTGTAAAATATTCATGCTTCCGGTTTCTGGCTTCATGATAAGCTGCATTGACGATAATCTGCAGTTCCTGGCTTATATCCATAATCAGGCCTGCTCCATTACGCATTTTAAGGGAAATTCCCTAAGGCTCGCCAGGTCTTTAACCTGTTTAACCTTGGTAGAGGCTATATCAAAGGGGTACAGTCCAACTATACCTCTCCCCTTTTTATGTACATCCATCATAATTCGGGTTGCATCCACGGGTTGCTTATGAAAAATGCTTACCAGAACCTCCACTACGAAATCCTGGGTTGTATAATCATCATTCAGCAGGAGGACCCTGTACATATCCGGCTCTTTGAGCCCTTCGTCCACCTGTTCTAAAATATCACTGTCAAAATGTTCTGCCATGTTCTTAATGTACTGATTTTTTCGACTCCTATCAATGTTTTTTATATATAAGACACTGAGCTTTTTTGATTAAAGCTGAGACATGATTTACTTTTAAGATATCCAGTACTATACTAAAGATGTTATTTACCCAGGTAGGAACTGGCCCTTGGCCTATACAGAACAATCAACAGAGTGATGTTATTCACTCTGGTATTACAGGAGAATCAACATGAAAGATACCTTCAAGCATATTTTTAATTTCAGACATCTAAGCCTTTTCACTGTGATGTTCTTATTTGTTATGAACCTCAGTGCTGCTGAAAGCTTTTATGAAAGCTATTCTGATAGTGAGAGACTGGTTATCGCCGGTGCTTATATGGCAGTGTCCGAACAATATGAAGAGCTGGGTGAAAAGGATAAAGCGACAGACTACAAAGCTATGGCCGAACAGATTTTCCCGGGGATTGGCTCAGAGGATATGAGTGCAGCTACTCCTGCTACTCCGGCTGAGGTAGAACAAGTTCAGGCCTCGGCTCCGGCAAGACCAAGTGGCAAAGAGACTGAAGCAGTCCGATACTTCTTTGGAAAACTGCTCCGTGCTGTCTTCAGTGAAAATAAGGCTGATATTGATTCACTACTCTCAACCAGACTGTATCTGCCCGGTTATGATGAAGGTGTCAAGAAATCTGTTGTTATGGATAATGTCTCCTGGGCTTTTGATAAGTATGAACTGGACAAAATCAACCCGGCTCTTATCTACAAGCTGAATCGTCTGTATATACAATCAGAGGGAAGCTCATGGGTTGCCAGTATTGACCTCAGTGAAGAGGGTGAGCAGATTTTTGCCGATGAGATAGGATTTTATGGAAACCGACATATGTTCTATTTCAGAGAGTACAGAGAGGGTTGGAGGCTTATTGCCATCAATGCGGAGACTGTGAAATCAATCGAGGACTTCTAAGTCGAGAATTTCAAATCTTAATTTATATTTTCAGATGGGATCTTAACCATCTAAGGGGGTGCTTAAAAGGCCCTCTTATTTTTTGCACATAACCGCAGTCCGGTGGAAGAGCCGGCGAGAATAGCGCCGTCCAGAGAGTGATCTTCTGACACTTTTTACAGGCATTGAATCTGTTTACATACACATTACAGCGCTTTGACTCGGTATCGAGGAATTTACATGGTTTATCGTAGTCGATGATCAGGGTACCATTGTGGAGAAAGTGCTTTTCGTAGCAGCATTTACCGCATCCGTGACAAATTGACTCCCAGCGTTCATCCCACGATTTGCTAAGCTTAGTACTCAAGGGGTGCGTAGAATCCCATTTCATCCCGCCCGCTCTTACGGACAAAGTTCACTTCCAGAGACAGGGGAATATAGGCCCGGCCGAAATCAGTGTAGGCCAGAGAATCATAACTCAGGGTATAAAAACCGTTAACATCCTCTCTTACCTGTTCCAGAAGGGGAAGGATTCCCCGGGGCTGGAAAAGATACTGGCTGGAACCACCTGTCTCCCTGGCAATATAGTCAAGCTCATCGTTTTTCATATCGGGTTCCAGATAAACCGGATAAAAGCGAATGCCGTTATTCTTCATGTACTGCGCCATGTCCTGAAGACCGTAGTGGATAAATGTGTCAGGATGAATCCTGCCGTCTGTCAGAAAGACCAGAGCCTTCCGTTTACGTCCGGGAAGAAGATGTGAGGCACCCAGCCGCAGGGCCGAGGCCACATCGCTCTCAGAGCTCCATCCATTCATCAGTCTCTTCAATGCATCCAGGGTGTTGTCTCCGGATTCAGCTATGAGCTGCGGAGCATCCATGGCACCTATCAGATAGTGTTCATCACCTGCCTGAAGATTACGAAAAAGGTCCCGTACTCCGTCACGCATCACTTCATCCTGCTCCTGGAGACGGACATTCTTATCAACGACTACAGACAGGGCGAGATCCCTGTTGTTATAACCGCTGTAAGTCAGTTCAAAGTTTTCAATATTACGGTCTTTTTCACGGATAAAGAAGTTAAGCTTATCAAGGCCCACAACGGGCTTACCCCAACGGTCTTCTACAGTGAAATCCACATGAACATTGGGATACTCATCGGTCACAATACGGTTTACTCTCAAAAACAGTCCTGCATAGAGGGTGGAAATATCGGTCATGACCGATACGGAGTTCTTGTCAAAGTCGGCGGAAATAATGTTTCCGTTCTCATCCTGACAGATACTGATGATCCTTTTACCCTTACCTCCCAGATCGGAAGAGACTGAAAGTACATCATCCTTAAGATCATAGACCATGATCTGCCCTGCATCGGCAATAAGGAGTGTGCTGTCAGAGGTAAAAAGGAGACCTTCCGGAGACTTGAGTCCTTCACGGATCAGAGTTTTTATATAATTACCACTCTCATCAAAGACTTCAATTCTGGCAGTGTTGGAATCGGCTGCATAAACATAACCATTTCTGATGGCAATACCGCTGGGACCACGCATTCCTGCAAAATCTGAGCGTTTCTGACCAAAACTGAGAATATACTCACCATCAATATTAAACTTGCTGACTCTTCTGTTACCCCACTCGGAGACATAGATATACCCATCCGATGAAACTGCCAGGTACTGGGGTCCCAGAAGTTCTCCGGGCTGAGTACCTGTGCTGCCGATGGTTCTGATTCTGAATCCATCTGAATTACAGACCGAAATCTGGTCTGATCCGTACTCTGAGATCAGAAGCTTGTCATCCGGCAGAAAAGCAATATCCCAGGGTCTGTCAAATCCGAGCATTCCCCCGGCCAGAACATGGTGAATGCGGCCAGCAGTGGTGATTCTGATCAGATTGCCGTTCAGATAGGAAAGAAGATAGAAACTGCCGTCCCTCTGGGGAGAGGCTGCAACAGAGACGGGACGATCATAATAATTGATCCCCCCCTGCTCTCTCGGTATTTCAAAAAGTTCAACAAGACGGCCGTTGGACTTAAGCTCTCTGGCCAGCCCCCGCCTGTCTGTGATAATTTCTACAAAACTCAACAGGGTTGATCCGGCTTTACCGGCAGAAATAAGATTTTCCCACTCATTCAGAGCGGCTTCTTCAAAGCCTGACTGATAATAACTTCGTCCCAGCCAGAAGCGGGTTAAATCGTTATCCGCCTCCAGGGCAAGTGATTTTTCAAGTGAGAGGACGGCCTTGTTATACAAGCCCTGATGATAGGAAACTACTCCCCAGCGAAGCTCTTCGGCTGCCCGGATGGCAACGGAGTCTGAAACTTCATTCTGCTGAGCACTCAGCATCGAAGGAAGGAGAGCCCCAATCAGGAGAAATACTGTGAGAAAGAATCCGCTGTGTTTATTTCTAAAACTTATCATACTGTTCAATCAGGTGAAGGTGTTTCCGGCAGACCTTTTTATCAGCCCCCGCCTTCATAGCCTTTTCCAGATAATCCCTGGCTTCATCAGTTTTACCGCAGCGGAACAATGCCCATGCCAGAGAATCCATGTAGTTACCGTTTTTCGGCTGTACTGAAAGAGCCTTACGGCAGTACTCCACAGCCTTTTCCGGATTGATCCCCTCTTCTGCCATGATATAACCCATGGAATTGAGGGTATTTGAATTATCAGAGTCCATTTCGAGGGATCGGGAGAGGTAATCAATACTCTCCTTAACCTTTTTCTGATTCCAGAGTGAGTAGCCTAAAGATGTATAGATCTGACAGGATTCAAATCCGTCATTGATTATCTTCAATAACTGTTTTTCGGCACCCATATAATTTTTAGTAACATTGTATACATAGCTTAGTACCATGCGGGACTGGTAGATTCTAATAAGGGAATTATCCCTTTCGGCTGATTTTTCAAGATAGAAAACAGCTTCTTTATATTCTTCCAGCCGGGTATAGCAAAGGCCCATGAGATAGGCCAGTTCGGGGTCTTCCACCGGATCGATATCCTCTGATAAAAGAGCATCGAGGGCTTCCTGGTAAAGACCGTTGTTGTACAGATTGAGTCCGTCTTCCCGAAAAGTCATCTGCAGCAGATACCTACCTTTTCCGGTACTTTCCCTATATGGGTCACGATTGAAGGTGAGAGACGGATGGCGGATATGGCGACATAACCGGAATGTACAGCCAAAGCATCTGTGCCTTCCTCTTCGACAGAATGGATAAGATTTCCTTTCAGGAGACAGTAAGTACTGTTTGGCTCCCGGGGAGCGGAAAACTGAACAACTTCATCCCGGTAGGTACGTACAGCAGGCGTACACCATTTCATTTCTGTATTTTTATCCATTTCAGGGGGGAAGTTCATATTCAGAAAACAACTGTCATCCCAGAGGGATACCAGATCTTCAAGTCTTTCAAGAAGATATTCGGAAACCACTTCAAAATTAAAGGGGCCTTCAAACTGATTAAGAGAGAGCGCGATGGAGGGTAGATTCTTTAATGCACCCTGTCTTGCAGCTGCGGCAGTACCGGAATAAAGGATATCCGTACCCAGGTTCGGCCCGATATTTATCCCCGAAAGAACTATATCGAAATCCTTAGCAAGGAAGTTGCTATATCCGTAGACAACGCAGTCTACAGGTGTGCCGGAACAGCTGTACATTCTCTCATCTTTCTTAACTATTTTAACGGGATCACGCAGTGTAATTGATTGTGAAAATCCACTGCGGTCACCGTCGGGTGCCATAATCCAGACATCATGTTTTCTGGAGAGAACATCCCTGAGACTGAGGATTCCGGGACTCTGTATCCCGTCATCGTTTGTAATCAATATTTTCATGTAGTTTTACTCTTTACCCTGTAGTGCTTTAAGTCCTGATACCGGGGTGCAGATGAAATATACAGCCTTGAAGCCGAAAATCCTGTCATACTCTTCAAGATGTTCATCATACAATGGAATATTATTAACATTTATCAGGTTAATTGTACAGCCGCCGAAACCGTTGCCCACCATCCTGGAACCCATAACACCGTGGGTTTCGAAGGCTCTTTTCACCAGCCAGTCCAGCTCCGGACAGGATATTTCAAGCATATCCCTCAGACTTTCATGAGAGCGGTACATCAGTTTCCCTGCTGTGGTGAGATCTTCGGTCTCAAGAGCGTGTTTCATCTCTTTCACTCTCAGGTTCTCTTCAATTATGTGTATGGCTCTGCGCCGGATATGCTCCGGCATCTGCTCCAGATCACTGCGAATATCCTGAACAGTGATGTCTCTCAGAGTAATATGTCTGTCTGATTTACTCAGATACCCCTTGCACTCATCAAAATCCTGTCTCAGGTCATCCACTTCACCGTATCCGCTGCCGTTGGGAACATTGGAATCGGTGGCAAGGAGCACAATAGGATTGAAATTTATACTGATATAGGAGATATCCATGGTCTTTGTATCGATAAGAAGAGCCTTATCCTCTTTGCCGAAATAGGAGACGGCACAGGCTGCAAGGCCGGGATCTTTCTGCATAAACTTCAGCTCCGAAAGTCTCGCAGACTCTACCAGCTGAATGTCTGAAATATCAAAATCGTAGAGTTTTTTAAGTGCCGAAACCAGGGCCAGCGTAAGGGCTGAAGAAGAACCTAGACCTACCTGCTCGGGAATTTCACTGTTTATGGTGATATCAAGGCCTTTAAGCGGACAGCCGAGCTGCAGCATTACGGCTACAGCACCTTTTACATAATTGGCCCAGCGGTCTTCCCTCTTATACTTCAGACCTGAAAGTGAGGATTTTTTTCTTTCGTCATAATTAGCTGAGTAAACACGCAGCGAATTATCTTCCCTTTCGGAAATTGATACTTCGAGAAACCTGTTTACAGCTACAGCAAGGACGAGACCTTCAAAGTACTCCGTGTGTTCCCCCATAAGGTTCAATTTACCGGGAACCCGGACGGAAACGTCTGCTGTCTTACCGTAAATACTCATATGAAGGGTATGCAAATCTTCCATGTTCAGCCTTGATTTTTGATGTTAAAACCCACTTTCATAGTAAGTCATGTTCACCAATATTTCAATAAAAAAACCGGAAGCGGGAAAATTGTATTCCCAGTTCCTGTATTGATCATAGGACCCGTTGTGTTTGATCAGGAACTATAATCGTCAGTCCCCTGTGCATTGAGGATCTCACCATAGTAGATAATATGGTAATCCTTTTGGGGATAATTTTTATCAAGACTCTGATCAACAAAAGATTCAGGCTTCATCACATCCCGGAACATGGTGCGGCATTCCAGAATCAACTCGGCCTCTTCAAATGCGGGGGCTCCGATCTTGGCAGAACCACAGAGAGTAAGACCGCTTTCGGCAATCTTATCCATCTCTCTACCGGATTTTAATCCCATGAGAGTTATGTCGGATCTGTATGATTCGGGGAGTACAGAGACTGTCCAGTCAGGATACTTCTCCATAAACTCGTAGGTATAGCGTCCAGGGCGCACAACGATCTGTGTAAAGGGTTTGTGCCACATGACACCCATACTGCCCCAGGCAACGGTCATGGCGTTGTAGTCACCCTTTTCCAGGTCACCTGCACAGAGAAGGAGACACTTGTCTTTCCAGAATGAAAGGGGATTTATATACAGCTTTTTAATATCAATATTCTCTCTTTTCATTGTGTATTCCTTTTATAGCGGACAGCTGCCCTTTATATCCTTATGTGTGAATGTCTTCTCTCCTGAAGAAAAGGAGGCAACAGTCTGCCCCTTTCCCAGGAGTTTGTAT
This sequence comes from Oceanispirochaeta sp. M1, assembly GCF_003346715.1. Taxonomy (NCBI): domain Bacteria; kingdom Pseudomonadati; phylum Spirochaetota; class Spirochaetia; order Spirochaetales; family Spirochaetaceae; genus Oceanispirochaeta; species Oceanispirochaeta sp. M1. The sequence goes on along the minus strand of NZ_QQPQ01000011.1, from coordinate 113,172 downwards.
TTATAGATCATCAGTCCTTCCATCCCCACAGGACCGCGGGCGTGAATTTTACTGGTGCTTATTCCGATCTCGGCGCCGAAACCGTAGCGGAATCCATCACTGAATCGTGTGGAACAGTTCCAGAATACGGATGAAGCATCAACTCTTGCCATAAAGTCGGAGGCCCTCCTCTCGTCTTCAGTCAGTATGGCTTCGGTGTGACCGGAGCCATAGCGGTTGATATGAGTCACGGCCTCATCAAAATCATCAACTACTTTGATGGAGAGCTTGTAATCCACATACTCTGTAGCCCAGTCTTCATCTGTGGCCGGATCAATATCTATAACCCTGCGGCTTCGTTCACAGCCTACAAGCTCCACATTTTTCTCTTCCAAAGCCTTTTTTAGGCCTGGAAGGACTTCTGCGGCCTTATCTTTATGCACTAATAGAGTTTCGACTGAATTACAGGCGGCTACATATTGCGTTTTAGAATCCACAACAATGGGATTCACCTTTTCAGGATCGGCATCGCTGTGAATATAGATATGACAGATTCCGTCGGAATGACCGAGTACGGGTATACTTGAGTTTTCCATAATGTACTTTACAAATGCATTGGAGCCCCGGGGAATAAGGAGGTCAATATACTCGTTGAGACCAAACATTTCATTAACATCAGCCCTTGTTTCAACCAGCTGTATCCATCCTGAAGGGATTCCCGCTTTTTCAGTGGCTTCGGCGATAACAGAGGCCAGGATACGGTTTGTTCCCGAGGCTTCTGACCCTCCCTTCAAAAGGACAGCATTGCCGCTTTTAAGACAGAGTGAAGATATCTGCACCAGAGCATCAGGACGGGATTCAAAAATGATTCCCGTTACACCGATTGGACAGCTGATGCGGTAAAGATCCAGCCCGGGCTCCAGCTCTTTTGCCATTTTACATTCACCCACAGGATCTTCCATGGAGATAAGGCTTCTGATTCCCTCAATGACCTGAGATATTTTATCTGAATCAAATTTGAGCCGTTTTAGTAAAGGGCCTGCAAGATTTTCGCTGACACTCCGTTCGTAATCTTCTGTATTGATTCGGATAATTTCTTCTTTTCTGGATTCCAGGGCTGCGGCCATGGCCTCAAGTGCCTGATTTTTAGTATCTGACGATACAGTTGCCAGAGAAAAAGATGCGTTACGGGCTGCCTGGGCCCTTTCCACGATGGTCATGAGTTACTCCCCGTCGGTGAATATTAAATCATATTACTTTTAGACGGTTTATCATAAACCGCCGTATATTTCAATGCAGGGAGGCAGCCGGGGGACCCGGAACTGTCAGCCCTGGTCTTTCAGCATCACCAGAACAAGCTCACTCTCTTCGTAGAGAAAGAGATAGTCATCCAGCATCAGGTAGCGGCTGATCCGGCCAAGATTCCTCATAAAAAGGTCTTCATATTCCAGAGCAGGTCCGGCCATAAGAGTCCGCATCATGGGGCCGCTCATCCACTTAAACTCATCAAAATTGAGAACTCCGCGAAAGTTGTTAACTCCCCCATGTCCTTGAATGCTGACAAAGCCGTCATCCTCTTTAACAATTTCAATATAGGCTGGATGCTCAGGATCTGCAGCGGCGCTTTCAGGATTGAGCATGGTCGAGATTTCCCAGCGTCCTGCGGGAAGTTCTGCAGTGATTTCCTGTGCCGAAGGTGGGAGCATTTCAAGCTCGTCCTCTGCCGGAAGGATGGATACAATCCCATCTTTTTTGCGAATTGGATATGACACAGGCAATGGTTCAGGATAACGCTCAGTGTGGGAATAGAGCAGTAGATCATCTCCCTCAAGGGACCATGAATCTCCTGTCATGGAGAATATATTGATAAACTGAAGTGTTCCGTCTTCCGCCAGAAAGAATCCATCGTTGCTGTATCGCCCTTCTGCAGGTTTGCCGCAGAGAGGGCTTATCCAGATGGTGTTTTGGAGTTCCCCGGCACTAATTGTCTGTTCATCTGTCTCATGAGAGCTGCTTATACATCCGCTGAGGAAAATAAGAGCCGAAAGGAGTAGAAATATACTCCCGGTTTTAACTGTTTGTTTTCTATTCATCCTGGCATCTTAGTGTATAACTGCAAACTCTTCATCCGGAATATATATAGATTTCATGAAGTTTCTGTCTAGAAAATTGTTGCGCTGATCCGCTCCAGAATCCGGTCAAGGAGGATATGCATTTCGGCGTAACCCTCTTCGTTTACCAGGATATCCTTCTCTGACTGCACAAAGAAATCGGGTGTAAGCTCGTCCCTGCTGTTTTCTACAAGCAGCGCCGCCGACTCTTCAGTGGTTTCAAGATGGAACTGAAAGGCGAATATTCTATCTTCTACAGTAAATGCCTGATTACGGCAGCCCTTGCTTGAAAGGAGATGTACAGAGTTTTCAGGTAGATCAAAAGTATCACCATGCCAGTGAAAGGCCTGAAACTCCTGAGGCATCAGATCCGAGAGGGCGCTTTCACCGCTGCCCTGCACTTTATAGACAGGGAACCAGCCGATCTCTTTGTTCTCACTCCTGTAGACCTTTGCCCCCAGAACGTCTGCAATAAGCTGAGCCCCGAGGCAGATGCCTATAACCTTCTTATGGGCATCCATAAAAGAGCGAATACATAGTTTTTCATCCTTGAGCCAGGGATATTCAGCTTCATCTCCGACTCCCATGGGTCCGCCCATTACGATAAGAATATCCGCATCTTCTGCTTTGGGAAGAGGATCATTCTGATATAGACGGGTGATTGAGATTCTATCACCCTGATCGCGAAACCACTGCTCCAGGTAGGCGGAACTTTCATAACTCACATGCTGCAGAAAATGTATATTCATTGAGTATCCTCTTCTTCGCTGTTTATGAAAAACAGATAGTCTAAGATGATCTGTATCTGAACTGAAAGCCTGATTATAACCAATAATTTGGCTGTTGTCTGCTGATATTTTAAAAGTGATATTTAAGAGGGATTAAACTTTAAGGAAGTCCATACCATTGCTGAGTATGGTTTTGCCGCCCCTTCCACCGGAAAAATTAGTAAGGCTGTAAGCAAAATTCTCAAAGATCTTTTTATTTAGTCTCTCTTTATCAACCTCTTCCTTCAAGACTGCCAGAGCATCCAGAGGTTCCATTGCAGAACGGTAGAGTCTGTCATCGTTGGTGATGGCTTCATAAGAATCTATGATGGCAAGGATCTGTCCGATTTCGGAGATAGTTTTCTGACCATGGGGATATCCCCTTCCGTCAAGTTTTTCATGATGTTCCAGAGCACCTGGAATGGCCAGGTGAACATCATGACTATTGGCCTGGAGGATTTCCGCACCTAGAAGGGTGTGTGATTTCATGGTATCAAATTCATAATCCGACAGCGGACGGGGAGCACTGAGTATATCCTGAGGGATTTCTGTTTTTCCAATATCATGAAACAGGGCTGTGAGGCCGTAATCCACGGTAGTTTTAAAGGGTTTATTTGTGTAGAAGCAATATCCTACGGTCAGAGCCATAACATTCAGTGAGTGTATTGTGGTTGTGTAATCAGAGTGAGATATTTTTGCCAGATTTTTGATAACATCGGGCTGCCGGGAATAGCTGTCAACAATGAGATCCATGGTATCAGGGATAACTTCAAGACCACCGGAACGGGGTTCATGGAGAGTCTCATCAATTATGTTGATAAGCTCTTCCTTCACCTTTTCTACTCCCACTTCCATACTTTCATCAAGATTTGAACTGAAACCGGAGTGAACATTTCTCAGACACCGACTCTTATCTTCAGGACGAATATAAAGATCTCCTGTATAAGATTTATCCTTCAGCCTTTCATCTGTAATATGCATTCCGGCATTTTTATAGAGAAGAACCTCTCCTGAGGTCTTATTTCTGTAAAAGAGATCAATATCTACGTAATACTTAAGGTTAGATTTCCTTACGGGAATCCACTTTTCTTTCTTGAATGATATCATGTTGTTTTTTTTCTTTTAAATAGATTTATCACAGGTTAACCTGTTTCTATCTGGAAAGAAATCCTTTTATTCTGGAATATCGGGTTTATGCTCAATTTCTTTTTTCCGGCTGTCCTGATTTTCACTGTCACATACATCAGATTCTGCTTCTATTATATGATTCAAAAAACCAGCATAAAAGGCAGTACTGAGAAACATGATATAACCCAGAAAAAATCCAAGAATTACATTGGCGGCTTCACTTTCAACTACAAAAAACATGCCGAAGTTCAACGCCATGGGTAGAAAGGTACAGATAGCAAAAGCCGCAAGTATCGTTTTCCTGTTCATTTTGAATAAGAAGCTGCTGTACCGGGCGGCTCTGAAGTTTCTGGCTCCGGTCATGAGGTAAAAAGGTACTGCCGAGGCAAAACGGATCATGGCATACACTGTAATAATTACCATTAGCGGAATGATTGCATATATCTGCTGCTCCGGAGCCATTCCTGTGCTTTCCAGAGCAAGACTGAGAAGAACAGAGACTATAAGTCCCATCACAATCATGGGGATCATGCTGATGGCCATAGCCAATGTGGTGGTGACATAATAGGGAATCTTTCTGAATGCAGAGACTACCAGACCATTGTAATCCTCACAGTCCCCTGCCCTGACTAAAAGCACGAGTGCAATATTGGGAATAGTCCCCAGGAGTGAGAGGAGCATCATAACAGGAATAACAAGTGAACTGCCGCTATTGAGATGTTTTACCATATCTCCCATACGGAGCAGAATAAAAACATTAGTAGGAATATAAAATACAGCCCAGATAAGGCTCATATATCCCATATGGGGTCTGAGAATGGACCAGGTATTCTCAAAAATTGATTTTACGGTCCCTTCTATTTTGAAGGATTTATCATAAACAAGCATATCTCCTTTATATCACGGACAGATTCTTTGGAAAAGCTTCCACCGGGTCATTAGATTGCAGTGTTTCCTTCCCGCAGCTCCCGGCGGCGCATCACACCACGTCTCCTGTGGGGGGGAGACACCCGAAGAAGTAAAATAAATAAAATCTATATCTATTTTATAATATATTTTGAAACCTTTCCACTTATGATGTATTAATATATATAGGAACGCCTAAGTTCAACCTCAGAGCTGAACATCAACAGGAGTGAACAATGAAGAATATTTTAATAGCAGGTTTAATCCTGATCAGTGCTGCCCTTTGGGCCGCTGGACAGAGTGAGGCAGAACCATCTGCTAAAGACCAAAAGAGAGAGATAAAGAGTCAATCGGAGGTTGAGGAGATCATGAAAGACGAGAATCTGGAAATTGCCACCTTTGCGGGAGGCTGCTTCTGGTGTACTGAATCCGATTTTCAGGAGATACCGGGAGTTGAGGAAGTTTTATCGGGATATTCAGGGGGACATGTTGAGAACCCCACATATGAGCAGGTGTCTTCAGGAAAATCAGGACATCTTGAAGTAATTCAGATCTATTTTGATCCTCAGAGGATTAGTTATAACCAGCTGCTGGACAAGCTTTGGAGAGTAATGGACCCCACCGATGGAGGAGGTTCCTTTGTGGATAGAGGTTCTCAGTACGGGAGTGCCATTTTCTACCATTCTGAAGAGCAGAGAGTCCAGGCGGAAGCTTCGAAGAAGGCTCTGGATGAGTCGGGAATTTTTGATAAGCCTGTTGTAACAGAGATCAGAGAACTGACTGTTTTCTATCCTGCCGAGGAGTATCATCAGGACTTCTACTGCAAGAGTCCCGGGCGCTATGAATCTTATAGAAACAATTCCGGAAGGGATCAGTTTATCACGGATGTATGGAAGTTTGAAAAGACCTCATACAAGAAACCGGAAGAAGAAAAAATAAAAGAGATGTTGACTCCCCTTCAATATGAAGTGACACAGAATGAGGGGACTGAACGGGCTTTTCAAAATGAGTTCTGGGATAATAAGGCCCATGGGATCTATGTGGATATAGTAACGGGCGAGCCCCTGTTCAGTTCAAATGATAAGTTCAAATCCGGTTCAGGTTGGCCCAGTTTTACAAAGCCTCTGGTTTCGGAGAATGTCACTGAGCATTCGGATACAAAACTTTTTTCTGAACGGGTTGAACTGCGCAGTTATTACGGAGACAGCCATCTGGGTCATGTTTTCCCTGATGGTCCCGATCCTACGGGTCTGAGATACTGTATCAATTCGGCTTCCCTGCGCTTTGTTCCTTTAGATGATATGGAAGCTGAGGGGTATGGAGAGTTTCTGTATCTCTTTGAATAAGAAATTTAGATGGGGATTCCCCGGCCGGGAGACTGCCTTTAAGGCTGCCTCCCGAGGGAGGATCAATCTTTGACAGGAATGGAAAATTTATCGCTCTGGAATTTTTCGCTGCCGAACCAGAGGTCGATCTTTATTCCGGAGTCCGACTGGGTGACATCAGAGTGTTTTATCTGCCAGCCCAGAAGGTCCAGCCTTGCAGAGCCGAGCATATCATGGCCGGTCATGGCACCGTAGTATTCGGCCAGTTCCGGTCTTTTACGGCTGTTCAGAGCCTTTTTCATGGATTCAAGTTCATCTTCACTGTGTTTTGTATCATCCAGGATGCAAAGATGCAGACCGTCTTCCTCCTGATGAAGAGAGATCACAAGACGCATGGGATCATCATCCAGAAGATAATTTGATATTTCACCGATCAGATTCAGTATCAGGTCTTTTCTTTTCATTGTGCAGCTCCCCTACATGTCGTTCTTGTTATTGCGGTACCACTGAATCACAGCGATAAATACAGAGGCGGTGAGTCCGCCGGCAAATCCGTTGTTATACAGATTCATTCCACCCTGCCAGCTTCCTGTCTGACTGACCATGATCAGGTGAATAAATCCTGCAAAAAAACCTGGAATATAGCCGAACTGTCCGGCCAGTGGTCCCAGAGTTGTACTGAAAATCACAGCCAGGATGGGTCCGGGATCAGAAAGTTTCATTCCAAAGACAAAAGTACTGACCATGACTCCTGCGACAACAGACCATGAGTTTCTCAGGTTTGTTCCGAATGCGGCAAAACCCATTATGGTCAGAAGCCCGCCGATTACGGGTCCGTTGAAGTCGGCTCCCGCCAGAAATACGATAATTGTTCCCGCAAGTCCCATAACACCCGCATTGACAAGAGAGCCCCCGGTTCCTTCCATATCCACAAAGTCAGAAGGAAGTCTACCGGACAGTTTCTGAATTAGGACAAAGCTCTTGAAGGCTTTTTTCCCGGAGAAGAAAATACCTGATCCTATGAGCATAAGAGAGAGGATCGGTATTATCAGCTGCAGAAGCAGGATATTTTCACTGTGCCAGGCAAGGGCCTTTTCGAAGGGAAGTCCTGCAGCCTTTAAGAAAGATGCTGCAAAGAGTGCGAGGAATCCACAGGTCAGCCCCATATTGTAAAGACTGTATCCCTGATGCATATGCAGCATGGCCACAGCCAGTGCGGGAAGAATAAATCCAGCGGCTGTTCCACTGAGTACTCCCAGAATAAGCCCCTGCCAGAGAGGCAGCCCGGTTTCCAGAAACACAACAGAAACCAGTGGACCCAGGGCCGTCCCGAAAAGGGCGATGATCAAGTAATCCCGCAGTCCTTTTCCCACAAGACGGGCGGAGAGATAGACTCCCAGTATGATGGGGAGAATATTCAGGGGTGTCTTACCAAAGAGTCCGAAACCCATGATGGTGAATACCGCTGCAAATGTGGGGCCTGAAAAACTGACTCCCGTTATGTAGATGAGAATCATGGCCACCAGGCCGACGGCAGCAGAATTGAGGAGAGTCCCCCCTATCCCGACAACCGCAAAGAAATCATTTATCAGCCGCCCGGGGTGGAGCTGAATTGTCCAGAACCCTTTGATTGCTCCGCTGCCGTCTACGGCGAAGGCCGTGATTATAAACAGCAGAATCATAATTATCAGAAAATTCGATATTATATTAGTTTTACTGAATCCCAAGAGGGTGTTCTCCTTTTAAATGCAGACTCATTTTATATTCTATTAGCTTCCTCTCTGCTGTCAATGCTTTTCGACTCCTGATCATCAGTAAAAAAGTCACAAAAATCCACTGATTTCCCCATAGTAAAATGGATGGTTAAATAGTATAATTTCACCCAACATTCCGGACTCAAGGGAAGAGAGGTGAGAATCCTCCACGGTCCCGCCGCTGTAAACAGGGAGAAATCTGCCAGATAAAGGTCACTGGGAAACCGGGAAGGCCGGCCGATTTTGATGATTTGTGAGTCAGAAAACCTGAAAAGGAATGAATAAATCCAATGCATCGGGCTGTCGCAGGCCTGATGATGTAACGAGGAGATTACATATGGGTCGAAAAATCAATTCCATAGTTTCTATTCTTTTTATTTTCCTATTGTCCCTATTCACAGTACCCCTGTTTGCCTCAGGCAGTCAGGAACAAGGGGCTCCCGCCGATGAGTCTGCCCGGACATTCAGTTTTACAGATTCCAGAGGAATTACCATTGAGCTTGAATCAAGGCCTCTGCGTATAATTTCTCTAGGTCCTAATATCACAGAAACAATCTATGCCCTCGGCAGAGAGCAGCTCCTTGTGGGACGTACTGATTTCTGTGACTACCCGGCTGAAGTATCTATGATCAGCTCAGTAGGCGGTCTTCAGGACCCCAGTCTCGAGACAATAGTGTCCCTTAATCCCGATCTTGTTATCGGTTCCACCCATGTTGACCCTGAAGTTCTTAAAAAACTTGAATCCTACTCAATTCCCAGTGCCTTGATTTATGGAGAAGAGAGTTTTGAGGGGATGGAAGAGGTCATCAGCGGCTGCGCACAGCTCCTGGATGCAGAAACTGAAGGTAAAGCACTCTTGGATGATATCCATAACAGAAGAGCCGCACTGGAAGCTTCAGTCGCCGCAATGGATAAAAACCCCAGCTGTTATTATGCCCTGGGCTTCGGAGACGGTGGAGACTGGACTTCCGGTGGGAATACCTTTATCAGCGAACTTTTGAGTATGTCCGGCGGCTCCAATATTGCGGAGGATCAGGAGGGTTGGTCTTATTCCAAGGAACTCCTTGTTGCCAAACAACCGCAGCTTATTCTTGTAAACAGGGGAATGAAAGATGAATTTCTCACCCTTCCCGTCTATAAAGATCTTGCAGCGGCTCAAAACGGCCGTGTTTTTGAAATTGATGAAAATATTCTGGTACGACAGGGACCGAGACAGATAGATGCTCTTGAACAGATCCATAGAATCATGGATCTCATCCCTTGATCAATCCTGAGAAAAGTGCGTCCCGGATTCCCGGGATAACATTATTTTTTCTGCTTATCACTCTTCTTATACTTGCGTCATCCATCGGTGCCGTATCCCTCCCCTTTTCCGGTCTGATCAGATATCTGTTCAGCGGCGGAAAAAGTGGACTGAATGAGGGGCAGGAGATAATCCTGATGCAAATTCGGGTTCCCCGTGTCTTAATGGCAGCCCTTGCAGGGGCGGGACTATCCCTCTCGGGACTTGTCTTTCAGGCAATCTTCAGAAATCCCATGGCAGAACCCTATCTGCTGGGTGTAGCATCGGGAGCCTCACTGGGTGCGTCTCTTTATATGATGATAGGTCTTCCAGCATTTTTCATATCATCCCTGGGACTTACGGCTGCGGCCTTTCTGGGCAGTCTTTTATCCGTATTTCTTATCCTTTCCCTGGCCTCACGGAACGGGAACAATATCAGCTCCCTCCTGCTGGCAGGTGTGGCCTTCAGTTCCATAGCCCAGGCGGGAGTCTCAATTATGATGATGCTGAACAGGGAAAAAGTTGAACGTATTGTTTTCTGGACCCTGGGAAGTTTTTCATCTGCACATATGACAAAGGTGATACTCCTGCTGATAGTCCTGATTCCATCATCCCTGTTTATTATCTTCAGACACGGAGAACTGGATCTTTTGAGTCTTGGTCATGAGGAAGCCCACTCTCTGGGGATCAATCCTGAACGGGTGTCACTGCAGCTTCTGCTTGTAAGCTGCCTGATAACAGCAGTAATAGTCTCCAATTGTGGAATTATCGGTTTTGCAGGACTTCTTGTCCCTCATTTTATGAGGCTGATCTCCGGTCCCGGACACAGGAATCTCACATTTCTTTCCATAATGGGAGGGGCCATTCTGATGATCCTTTCCGACCTTCTGGCAAGAACAATCATAGCGCCCGCAGAAATTCCTGTAGGTGTAGTTACGGCTCTGACAGGGGGCCCTTTTTTCCTCTATCTTCTACGCCGTAACTCAGGGAAGGTGATGTAAAATGGATTCATCTGTATCAGTACAGAACCTGAAGTTCACATATGGCGGGAGTTTTTATCTGGACCTCCCCTCTATCGATATACAGCCGGGAGAACTGACTGTCATACTGGGACCCAACGGGTCGGGTAAAACGACGTTCTTCTCAATCCTCAGAGCTAGGCTTAAACCAAAACAGGGAACCATTCTTGTCCAGGGAAAGGACCTGTTCTCATTAAAGGATTCACGCAGGGCAGCCCTTGTAGGCCTTGTTCCCCAGAGAACAGAGAGTGCCTTTGCCTATACTGCCGCACAGATGGTAAGCATGGGATTTTACAGAAAAAAGACAACTCTGTGGCAGGACCCCATTGATAAAAAACAGCTCACATCCCTGATGGAACGGCTTGATCTTCAGGATCTGCGCCACAGGGTGGTCAACAGCCTGAGCGGCGGAGAATATCAGAGAGTGCTCCTTGCCAGAGTGCTGGCACAGGACCCTGAAGTTCTGCTTCTGGATGAACCGTCCAATCATCTGGACATTCACCATCAGGAGGAGCTGCTCAGCCTCTTAAAAGAGGAAGCCCGGCGTGGAAAAACCGTTATAGCCATCCTTCATGATATAAATCAGGCTCTTCAAAATGCAGACAGAGTCATATTAATGGATCAGGGAAACTGTGTCGCCTCGGGCCCCGCAGCGAGTGTGGTCACTCCCGATAATATTAACAGAGTCTATAACAGCCGAATGGATTATTACCATAATGGAGATAGAACTCTTCTCGGACCTGTAGCTGATGCAGCTGCGGAGAAGAAAAATACCGATACTGCTGAAGGAAAGAGATGAATATTGAATGTAAGCTTCCTGGATTGACAATAGATATATCACATGATGAAGACCATGCGCTCCTGAACTTTTCCCAGCCGGTACAGACTCTCTCATCGGCCCTGTATAAAGGGGGAAGACAGGAGCTCTTACATGTGCTGAACATGAAGGTTCACCATAATAAATCCGATGAATACGAAGGCTACGAACATCCCCATATAAGTCTTAAGAAAAAAGCTGCCGAGCTGGGTGTCACAACGGCCTTTGCCGGCATGATGACCTCAGCATCCATGAAAAGCTTCCGCTACAACAGCATAGTTGAAGATGAACTGGCTGTATTCTGCTGCCTGACAGCCGGCCTGACAAATGCCCGTGCAGCAGGCGACAAGGCAGATTTCAGAGAGCTGGATGCTCACAGGGCCGGAAACGGGACCATCAATATAATTGCCGGAACAAATGCCGAGCTTTCAGAAGCCGCCATGGCCGAAGCTCTGATGATAGTAACCGAAGCCCGATGCAGTTCTGTAATGAAATACGGAGTTCAAAGCAGGGTATCAGACAGTACTGCAACCGGGACAGGTACGGATTCCAATCTGATTTTCTCCGGAAGTGGTCCTGAGCTGCATTTCTGTGGAAAACATACCCTCCTGGGAGAGATGCTGGCCCGTGTAGTAATTGAGCCCATGGAAGAAGTTATCCGTATAATCCAGCAGATGGAAAAAGATAAGATTATTTAATAACACATGTATTCAAACTCCTCTTTGTCACTAAAAATTACCAATTTACTGGGATATAGATCATAATTAATGAGAGCGGAGGCTTTCTATTATGAAACTGCGATCACAATTCTCACTATTAACAGGTATACCGATCCTGGGTATTTTATTTATAATGCTCATCGGAATACTTAGTTTTCTAAGAATACAGTCAGACATGGGGCATCTGAATCATTTCCAGGAAGATCTGGTACTGATTTTAAATGCCGATAGAGATGCCTACCAGGCCATCCTCAGTGAACAGGAAGCCCTTAAAGCACACAGCAAAGAAGAAGTTCAGAAACAGGATGGAATCAACAGGGAAAATCTGGACCAGGTAAAAAGTAGAATGGAAGAGGCTGCTGTAGATTTTTCTGATGATATGACCTCCGCTCTGGATAGTTTCAGATCTCATTACGCCAGCTGGGAAGTGCAGAGCCGAATAGTGATTAATGAATCTCTGAGAATAGTGGAAGAAGAAGGTCTTATTGAAGAGTTAAGTGAAGACTCAATACAGGCTTTTGATGTAATGAGAGAACAGATAAATCTACTGGGTGAGCAGATAGAACGAATGCTGGCAGCAAATGTATCTGCAGCCGGAAGGAGAAACCTGGAAACAGCGCTTTCACTTGTCCTGAATGGTGATCGAGATGCTTATCAGGCCTATCTGGCCCTTGTTCAGTCAAAATCTGCTGCGGGCAAAGAAGAACTGGATACATTGAAACTCAGCAATGAAGAGAATATTCAGCAGACTGGAGAACGTTACCTCAGGGCTGCCGGACTTTCGGGCAGAAACAGTGGTGATTCTTATAATCAATTCCGGGACTATTATACAATCTGGGAAGAGACAAATAAAAAAATATTCCTGGCGGAAGATGCAATCTACCAGAATAAGGCAGAAAGAAAAAAAGCTATTGATACAGGTTTTAAAGAATTTGGAATAATGAGAGATTATCTGGATCAGCTTGGAAATTTCCAGGAACAGAGAAAAAACATCGAAATGGATGATCTGACAAGAATTATTAAGTCCACAATAATTTTTTATATAATCATCATTATTTTCACTGTACTGATCTCTGCATTTGTTGCTTTTATGCTCTCAAGAAGCATTTTATATGCTATTTCCGAGAATATTGCCATGGGCGAAAGGCTCCGCAACGGAGATCTCAGTGCAGCCGATAAATCAACAAGAAAAGATGAATTAGGCGATTTGAACAGAGTGTTCTACGCCACCAATATGAAACTCAGAGAGATAATTACAGCCGTACAGGATTCAGCAGATAATGTAAGCAGCGGTAGCCAGGAACTCTCCAGCAGTTCACAACAGCTCTCTGCAGGTGCCACAGAACAGGCCTCATCGGCTGAGGAAGTCTCAGCTTCAATGGAAGAGATGTCATCCAGTGTCGATCAGAACAGTGACAATGCTCAAAAGACAAGAATCATTGCAGAAGATGTATCGGCCAAGGCCAAGGAGAGCGGTGAAGCTGTACATCATACCGTAGAAGCCATGAAAGAGATTTCCGAAAAGATCGGAATTGTCAGTGATATCGCAAGCCAGACAAATATGCTGGCCCTTAATGCCGCCATCGAGGCAGCCAGAGCCGGAGAAGCGGGTAAAGGATTTGCCGTTGTAGCATCAGAAGTCAGAAAGCTGGCCGAAATAAGCCAGAGTTCAGCTGTTACCATTACTGAACTGTCACACGATTCACTTGCAGTGGCCGAGAAAGCAGGTTCAATGATTGAATCACTTGTTGAGGAAGTTGATAAGACAACTGAACTTGTGGAAGAGATTTCGGCTGCAAGTATGGAACAGAGTCATGGCATGGGTCAGGTAAATTCTGCACTCACCCAATTGGATCAGGTAACCCGGCAGAATGCTTCGTCTTCTGAAGAGATAGCTTCAACATCCGAAGAACTGGCCGCACAGGCCAAAATGCTTAGTGAAAAGATACAATTTTTCAAATTAGACAAAGGCGGAGACAGCGTAACTGAACCTATCCGGCAGTCTCCGGCTGCAGTCAGTTCTGCAACTGACCCTGGGTCGACTCCTCCAGCCCCCGGGACAAGTAAGTCGAAAGTTAAAGCTGCGGCTGTTCCCAAAGAGGATAAGCCTCCCGTAAAAGAGGAGGAAGAAGAGAAAGATCCATTGGACTCAATGGATTTCGGTATGGATTTAGAGGGTGAAACACAATTGACACCCGGATACACTAAAGATAAAGATTCTGACAGTTCTGATTTTGAAGAGTTTTAGTAATATTCCCGGGAGCTAATTCTCAGCCTTCACAGACAGGAAGGGCTGAATAAGCTTATACTCTTTGTTATGAACTATACATATACTACCCCTTTTGGGAATTTCGATCTCATACTCAATACTGAAGATAAATCTCTGCGTCCCTGGGATGCTTCAGATGAATATCTGTTAACACATATTAAGGAAATGGAGATCCAGCCTTCCAAAGTTCTGATTGTCAATGACAGTCATGGGGCCCTTACAGTAGCTCTGGCCTCTTGCTGCGCTGCGGGCATTCAGGATTCATCACTTGGAATCCGGGAGATAAAGGAAAACCTGGAACTCAATAACAAACAGGCACCCGACCCTGCAGGTCTCCTTGAGTTTAAAGATTCAGAAATAGATCTGATCATTGTAAAAGTACCCAAGTCTCTGGAGTACTTTCGATTTCAGCTGAAGCTTCTAAAATCAAAATTAAAAAAAGATTGTCCCATTATTGCCGCAGGTATGAATAAATATCTGCCTGAAACTTTTTTCAACGCTGTAAAGGAATTCTGCCCCGATGCTTCCTACTCCCGTGTTGTAAAGAAAGCCCGCTATTATGAGGGAACAATGACAGTCGGTTCTACAGAGGACAGTACAGAGACTGCAGAGGATGTACAGCCGGCGGATTCTGATTTTTTTACATACCGGGCTGTGAATTTCTACAGCTACCCCGGTATCTTTTCTCATGGAAAGCTGGACGGTGGAACACGTTTTCTACTGGATTATCTTTATTCAGCAGAATGTAATTCCAGGGTGATATCTTCTTTGAATAAGGACTCTGTAATTGTAGATCCGGGCTGCGGTTACGGAATACTGGGACTTCAGGCATTGGCTTTATCAGAGGCATCCAGGGTTATACTTACTGATGATAATGCCCTTGCCACAGCCTGTACCGAATATAATGCCCGAAATCTCGGGCTTCTTCAGAAATGCAGTATTATTCAGGGCAATATTCTGGAAGGAGTTGAATCGGGAAGCACTGATCTGGTGGTCTGCAATCCTCCCTTTCACCGTGGACATACGGTTTCGGTAGAGACAGGATTTGCCTTTATCAGAGATTCGGCCAGGGTCTTGAAGAAAAATGGCTTGAGCCTGTTTGTTATGAATGCAGGGCTGGGGTATGGAAATATTCTTAATGAAAACTTTGAGTCTGTCGCAGTGGTCCGGGAGAACAGAAAGTTCAAGCTGATCCTCTGCCGACGCTAAAAATATCTGCGGGCTGAACAGCCCGCAGTTCCTACTCTCCTGTCATTCCCGAAGGATCAAGCAGACGGTCCACCTCTTCTCTGGAAAGCAGACCTGACTCATAGAGAACCTCCCTTACAGGACGTTTCTCCATATAAGCTTTATGGGCCAGTTCTGCCGCCTTGTCATAGCCGATGGTCAGGGCTACAGGTGTAATCATAGCCAGAGAGCCTTCAATGGCCTGGAGACAATTTCCCTCTTCCGCTTCAATTCCATCAATACAGTTCATAGCAAAAACACGGTCTGTCTCAGCCAGCAGATCCAATGCAGTAAGAGTTTCGTGTGAAATCAGGGGCATCATCATATTCAGCTGGAGAGGACCATGTTGATTGGCAATGCTCACTGACAGCACTTTTCCCTGAAGATGTGCCGAAACCTGAATAACCATTTCGGGAATAACAGGATTAACTTTACCGGGCATAATTGAACTGCCAGGCTGCAGTGAGGGGAGGATTATCTCTCCAAGCCCCGACCTGGGTCCGCTTGTAAGTAGTCTCAGATCATTGGCAATCTTCATAAGGTCTACGGCTATGGAGTTGATCACACCCATAAGGTCCACCTGGCTGCTTCTGAATGAAATTCCCTGGAACTTATTATCCATTACCCGGAAAGGTATCCCCGTTTCACTTGAAATACCCTCTACCGCAGCAGTGGCAAAATCGGGATGGGCATTCAGACCCGTGCCGATGGCAGTACCACCCAGGGGAAGCTCAGAAAGAGGCTCTTTCATGGCTTCAAGATTCTTTCTTCCCTGCTTAATCTGTACGGCAAATGCAGAAAACTCCTGCCCCAGGGTCATGGGAACAGCATCCTGCAGATGAGTACGTCCCAGCTTAAGAACATTTTTAAACTCTTCGGCCTTTTTGAAAAAAGAATCCTCCAGAACCTTAACTGCCTTTATAGTCTTATCAAGGAGAAGTCTGTTAGCCAGTGTGATGGCAGAGGGAATAACATCGTTTGAAGATTGCCCCTTGTTTACATGGTCATTGGGATGAACTGGTTGACGGCTGCCAACTGAACCTCCCAGACTGAGGTTGGAAAGGTTTGAGATAACTTCATTTATATTCATGTTCCAGGATGTTCCGGAGCCAGTTTGAAAAACATCTATGGGAAACTGATCAATTTTTTTTTCGCAGATAATACTGTCTGCAGTTTCGGCTATGGAATCGGCAAGTTTTCTATCCAGAAGACCCAGAGAGCTGTTGGACAGGGCCGCATGTTTTTTTATAAGGCAGAGGGCCTGAAGCATAAATGGATGGATTCTCAAGGGGGATACAGCAAAATTTTCTACAGCTCGCTGGGTCTGGGCTCCCCAGAGGGAATCGGAAGGAAGGCTAATTTCCCCCATAGAATCAGATTCAGTTCTCACATTATTGCTCATCAGCCTCTCCATAAATCATATTCAGATAGTTCAATTATTCATTTTTTAGGCAGAGAATGTCAATAAATGAAGCTCTGGGTTTCACTAGTTCAGAGGATTCTCAATAATTTCCAGAATCTGAGTAAATACGGACTCTCTTATTTCAGGAATTTCATTTAACAGACTGTGTTCACCTTCAGGAATTTTATATATGACAGCAGCCGGATATTTTTCCAGCAGAAAAGGAATGTTGAATTTAAAATCAACAACACTGTCCTCTTCACCCTGAATTATTGACAGGGAAAGATCTTCATTCACCGGCAATAATTCCATACGGTCAAACCAGTCTGCATGGGCATAGATCCATGAAAAGGGCACTGTTCTGCTTTGAAGGGGATCACCGTGTTCAACGAAATCTTCGTGTTCCTTGTTTGAACTGGAGCCTCCGAAACGGCGGAAAACACTGTCTGTAAAGGGTTCTGCCAGGCTGATACCGAGGGGTGTATACCTCCAGCCCACCGAGTGAACCAGAGGAGAAACCATGATGATTCGGTCAAATATATTCCCATACAAAGAGACCGTTTCCATTATCACCGAGCAGCCGGTGCTGTGGGCCAATGCGATACGGGGTCCCGGCAGCTTTTCATTACTCAGCCTCATTGAATGATTGAAAAACCGAACCAAAGCCGTGGAATACTCTCTGAAATCATCAATTGCTGCGGGCTCCCCTTCCGAAAGGCCATGCCCCGGCAGGTCAAATCCAAGAACCGCATATCCCTGTTCCAATAGAAATCGAATCAAATATCTGTTAGACAGTGTATGATCCAGATAGCCGTGAAGCAGATATACCGTCCCTTTTA
Organism: Oceanispirochaeta sp. M1; assembly: GCF_003346715.1. Classification (NCBI taxonomy): domain Bacteria; kingdom Pseudomonadati; phylum Spirochaetota; class Spirochaetia; order Spirochaetales; family Spirochaetaceae; genus Oceanispirochaeta; species Oceanispirochaeta sp. M1. The sequence continues at coordinate 95,628 of NZ_QQPQ01000011.1, read as the reverse complement.
CAGCGGGAGTATCCGGCTTGAACAGATAGGCTGCCAGTTTTTTATCTCTTGAGTAGAACATGCCTATACGAGCTGTTCCGGGGAAATCATCAGCAGAGTAATGCTTAAGAAAGATCTCTTCATCAGATGTGAGCTCTCGATACTTATCCTCTTCAAACAAAGGCATCAGGTTCTTACGGATAGACTCAGCCCGCAGCGCCGTAAACTCAGTATCAAGGGGTTCCTGACTGCCCTGACTCCACAGCATGATGAAAGAGAAAATTATGAAGATCGGAATGAAGAAATCAGCTTTCCTCATTTGCCCTTTTCATATTCTTCATTGATGATCTGAATATCAGAAATACGGCCACAGGCCACAGGGGAGTAAAAAAGAGAAAAATAAGAAGGGGTAAGGGAAGACCTTTCTTTTTACTGCTTTCGCCATCGGCTAGACCCGCAGCAACTCCTGCTGCACGGCTTACGGCCCCGCCGGATTTCATGGCTGCTTTGAACTGGGGAGGAAGATCTCCTCTCATAAAGGCTTCTGCCATATCTTCGGGGATTCCTTTATCTTTGCTGTCAGGGGTACTATTTTCATTAGAATTAAAGGAATGATTATCCTTCACAGATATATTAGAGACCCTTTTCTGTATGACCCGCTCTCCATCAAGCTCAATCCCCAGGGAGGGAACTCTACTGAGTTTAACAACAAGTTTTTTAACCTTTGCCTGACTCATTCCCAGCTTCATACAGAGATCACTTACCCTGATTTTTGAAGACTTTTCCAGTTCATCAAGGATCAAAAGGCTCTTCTTTTCTAAAAAGCGAATATATCGACCGATGATCTGGGCAGTAACAGCCGCTAATCCATACATAATTACGGGATACAGCCTTGCACCGAGAACCTCGGGAGCCATCAACAGAAACGCTGTAAGATTTTCAGCTTCCTTGAAAATACTTAGCCAGTCCCAGGAAATAAAGACCAGAAGCGCCAGCATGGCAAGAGAGAGAAAGAGCAGGATATCATCCATCTTGTAGATATTTCTTTTTTTCATCATTACTCCATTTTAAGCAACATTTCAGCAAGTTCATAGTGTCCATTTTTATAGGCACGGGTAGAGGCAGTCTCACCCTGACTGTCTGTTATTTCGGCATCAGCTCCGGCTTCAAGCAGATTGATACAGCTATCATAATATCCCATACCCGCTGCAAGCATCAAAGCTGTCTCACCTAAAACATTTACAGCATCAATCTCGACACCTTGATCCAGGAGAACAGCCAGACTGCCGGACAAAGGAGAGACCCAGGCCGAACAGGCCAGATGCAGGGCTGTATCTTTTCTATATGTAATCAGTGCAGAATCCGCTCCCCTGTCAAAGAGAGTCTGCAGATAATCTGCTGACGCAGCATTCCTGGCAGCCCAGTGGAGAGGAGTCCAGTTATCAAAATCTCTGATATTAACATCCCAGCCTTTGTCTATCAGCAGGGCGGCAGTTTTTGAATCTCTCTGCCAGGAAGCCAGATGCAGAGCTGTCCAGCCGTAGGGAGTTGTGTCAAATACAGGCGCTCCGGCGTCAAGAAGAGTTTCTGTCATCTCATAGGAATTAAAGGCAACTGCCGTCATCAAAGCTGTGAATCCATCGGCATAATAAGCCGCCGGGTCGGCACCTTCATCAATAAAAAGAGAAATCATCTCAGGGTCAGAACCAAATTGCAGTATATACCTGAGTTCTTCATCGGGATCAGATTCGTAAGGAATTGCAAGGGCTGGATAGATTCTACGATCAAGCAGTTGTTCCAGTGCCGGGAGTGACTGGTCATTATAATACTGTTTGTACCGCTCTTTGAATAAGTTCAGATCACGACCGGTTCCGTCAGACATTCTTCCATCAGGATAAAACCGGGCAAGTGCTTCCACTACTTCGGGAGTATTGGCAAAATTCAGGGCTCCCATCAGAGGAGTCCAGCCATCCTTATCCCGCCACAGAAATCTGTTATTTTCTGACATAAGATATGTATTGAGACTCTTATCCGAAGAAAAAGCCGCAGCCCAGAAAAAACCGGGTGTACCGAAATCATCCCGGGCATCCGCATCGATCCCCAGGTCCAGAAGCCTCTTTATTACGGGAGTTCCCTGACCATATAGGATGGCATAGCTGAGAATATCTCCACCCTTTTCATCCCGGACATCAAGTTCTGCACCTGCTGCGGCAAGTTCCTCAAGAAGAGTGCCCTCTGAATAAAGGGGTCTGGTTAAGGCAGTCATCATGGGTGAGACGCCGCCCGGATCTCTCCGGTTTGGATCGGCACCACGGTTCAGCAGCAGTGATGCCAGCTCTTCTGAATGACGTATCCCGGCATTCAGTAGAGTAATACCGTCTTCGTTTCTGATATTAACAGGCAGCCCCTGATTCAGCAGAACAGTCATGAGCGAGAGGGCTGTATCAATTTCATAATCAAGAGGGAAGAACATGATCAGTTCCATAAGCTCACGGTTGTCTTCGGCAAAGGGATTATCACCATCATCCCAGTCCAGGAGAAACTCAAGGATATCCGGTCTTCCGGCAGCCACAGCATAGTGACAGGATGTAAATCCCTGCTCACTCCTGTATGAGGGTGAAGCACCCCGGAGAAGTCTCTCTTCCACCTCAGAAATTGTCAGTTCGCTTCCTGAAAAATAGAGACTGTGTATCAGTTCTTCACTTAAACTAATTCTGATATTTTCAAGGAGTTCTACAGAGTCTTCATCTCCGAGAAATCCGGCTTCCCGGGAGGGGGTTCTACCGCTGCTGTTCAGGGTGTCCAGGGAGTAACCGATCCATACAAGCTCTTCAAGAATCTGTAATTTAAAAGGCTCATTACGCCTGATGGCGGAAAAAAGAAGGTTTTCTCCCCGGTATGAGGAGAGAGCTTCCACCCCTGCCTGTCCCAGAGAAGAGAGAAAAAGAGGATTCCTGCCCCTGGCTACAAAGACTTCAAGAGGAGTTCTCCCCTTCTTATCTCTGATATTAAGACTACCCTCCTGAAGATGGATCATTTCCAGAAGCATCTCAAGAAGTTCTTCGTTTTCACTGAACTGCAGGGCATAATACAGGGCTGTCTGCCCGTTATTATCCTGCAGACCCGTATCCGCATCCGAATTCAGCAGTAAATAGGCCGTTGCCTCATCCTGCCTGCGGAATGCTCTCATCAGTGATGTACGCCCTCGACTATCCTGCTTATCAATAGATTCAGACGAAAAAAAAGTCCTCTTTACAGCCGGAGAATCTTCATCACCGGCAAAAGAGGACTGAATTGAAAAAAATAATAAAAGCATGAGGGGAATGATTCGGGTTTTATTCATTATGCGGGAACCCTCCTGAGTTGAGCTCCCGTATATTATAACCCCTCACCGCAAGGTCGGCAACTACTCTACGTTAAGAATGTCTTTCATGGCAGAAAGGAAAGAATCCTTGGGAAGAGCTCCCTGTGCCATCTGGGGTTTACCTTCTTTAGGAATAAAAAGGATTGAAGGAATACTCTGAACACCGAAAGCTCCGGCCAATTCCTGCTCTGCTTCTGTATCTACTTTAAATACATTCATTTTACCTTCAAACTCTGTTGAGAGTTCATCCAGTACAGGAGCTACCATTTTACAGGGTCCACACCAGTCTGCATAAAAGTCTATGATACAAGGAAGATCACCCTTGAATTTCCAATCTTTTTCATTCTCAAAATCAAAAATAGTATCTACGAAATCTTGTTTAGTAATATGCTTTGCCATTTTAGGCCTCCTAATATTCAATTAACTATATATATAATTTATAAAATATACTTCAAAGAGTCAAGCCTGTTTTTCAAGAAATCAACATTTTCTAATTATTCTAATCTTAATACCATTGAAAATGCAAATCTTCCAATGCCCTCAGGCCTGTGAGACAGCAAGTTGCCAGGGCAATGTTACTTGCATTGGCAGTATTCAAATTCTTCTCAGGGGTTTAAACTAATAATATTTATGAAGAAAGGCAAATATACCCTGATACCATTTATAGGAGTAAATAATGAGTAAAGACACACTACCTCTCTGGGATCTTTCAATGTATCCCGGATTTAAATCTGATACATATAAAAATGACATACAGGAATTGGAAGAAATGCTGAAAAAAATGATCAGTGATCTTGACGATTCATCTCTCTGGGAGAAGGATTTCACCACAGCCATGGAGGCTCTTCTGCCCCATCTGAACAAAGCTCATGACCTGTACGAAACCCTGGAATCCTACACTTACTGCAGCTATTCCACCAATACAGCCAATCCGGAGGCTCTGAACGCACTCAATGGACTGGAAGAAGGGGCACTCCCCTTTCAGGGAGTCCTTGTCCGCCTTAAAAACAGACTTGCCGAGTCCGGGACAGGAGCTGATTACTGGAAAAAATCTCCTGTTCTCAGCAATTATATCTACTATCTTACAGAATCTCTTGAGGAACAGAAATTTCAACTCTCCCCAGAGATGGAAGATCTTGCCTACGACCTGGCCCGATCAGGAAGCTCCGCCTGGAGCCGGCTGCAGTCTCAGATATCCTCCTCACTTAAAACCCGGTGGATAGACGGCAGTGAGAAAACAGTAACCGAACTGCGGGGACTGGGCAGTGATCCCGATAGAAAGATACGTAAACAGGCCTGGGAGAAGGAACTGGAGTGCTGGAAGTCCGTTGAGACTCCTATGGCAGCCGCTCTTAACGGTGTCAAAGGCTTTACACATACACTGAACTCAAGACGCGGGTTTGACAGCACATTGACAAAATCGGTCCGTCAGGCCGGTATGTCCATGAAAACACTGGAGGCCATGATCGGCAGCATGAAAAAATACCTGCCCGATTTCAGACGATATATGAAGGCCAAGGCCGGTTATATGGGACTTGAAAAGCTCTCCTGGTATGACGTTGTGGCCCCCCTAAGTTCTGAGTCTGATAAATGGAGCTGGCAGAGAGCAGAAAATTTCATTGTAGAGCATTTCGGCTCCCTCAGCCCCGAATACGCCGACTTCGGGAAACTCTGCTTTGATGAAAAATGGATTGATGCAGCTCCCCGTAATGGAAAAGTAGGCGGTGCCTACTGCATCGGTTTCCCACAGAACAAGGTGAGCAGGGTGCTGACCAATTTTACGGGCTCATTCAATGATGTATCCACCATTGCCCACGAGCTGGGACATGCCTGGCATTATGAGGTGCTCAAAGAATCTCCCGCACTCCATCGTCACTACCCCATGACACTGGCGGAAACAGCATCTATTTTCTCGGAAACTCTGGTGTTTCAAGCCTGTTACAGGCAGGCAGAGGATAAAGATCGTCTCTCTCTGCTGGAGAGTACTCTCAGTGACTCCAATCAGGTCATCACCGATATTCTTTCCCGTTTTCTCTTTGAACAGGAGCTGATGGAACGGAGAGCGGAAGGTGAACTACCGGCTGATGAACTCAGCAATATGATGCTTCGTGCTCAGGATGCCACATACGGTGATGCTCTGAATCCTGAAGAGCGCCATCCCTGGATGTGGGCCGTCAAGGGTCACTACTATGGTATGGATCTGGCCTTCTACAACTTCCCTTATGCCTTCGGTCTTCTCTTTTCCCTGGGACTCTACAGTCTGTATGATGAAATGGGATCTGACTTTGAACCTCTCTACCGCAAAGTACTGCAGCTGACGGGAAAAGCCAGTGCCGAAGATTGTGCCGCAGCTGCGGGACTGGATATTACAGGAGAAGATTTCTGGAACAGAAGCCTTGATGTCATAAGGAAACAGATTAACGATTTTACAGGACTGGTATCAGAATAATGAAAGTATTTGCCCACAGAGGAGCATCAGCCTATGCCCCGCAGAACACAATGCCCTCGTTTAAGAAGGCCCTTGAGATTGGAGCGAAGGGAATTGAACTTGATGTGCAGCTCTCATCCGACGGTGTTCCCGTGGTAATTCATGATTTTTTCATGGATAGGACCACAGACCGCAGCGGTTTTATCCATACTAAAAGTTGGAAGGAGATTCAGGAGGCCGATGCGGGTGCATGGTTTTCTTCTAAATTTTCAGGGACCCGGATACCTGCTCTGGAAGAGGTCCTGGCCCTGGTTCCCCCTGAGGTCACCCTGAATATGGAGATTAAATCACTCAGCTTTCTTGAAGAAGACACTGCCCGGATTGTAACAGATCTATTGGCGCAGGGGTCGAAAAGGGAGCTTATCATCTCCTCATTCAATCATAAAATACTTAAAAAGGTTCAGGATATATCTCCTGAACTTCCTCTGGGGATGCTCTCTGGAAGCGATATGATTGATTTTTATTTCTATATAGAGCATACAGGGCTCAAGCTTTTCAGCCTTCACCCGGAGGCTTCCTATCTTTCTTCTGGATATGTGAAAGAAGCTCATAAACATGGATGGAAAGTTATGTGCTTTACCATCAATACAGCGGAACAGGCCGCTATGGTGGAGAGTATCGGAGTAGACGGTATCTTCTCTGATTTCCCGGATCTTCTCTCAAAATAACTTATCAATGAATGTTTCCCGGCTTGAGCTGATCAGCCGGGGGGCTTTCCAGGATGAGCTGATCAGTAATTATACTCAAGAGCCAGAGACAGTGAACCGGCTAAATAGCTTACTCCCGCTCCACCTGTAAAAGTACCCTGATAACTACCGCTGCTATTGTAAACACTCACATCTCCTGTTAATTCGGGTACCCAGTCTAAATCGGCAGCCAGGGATAGTGAGAATACATCACTCCAGCGCCAGCGGGCATTTGTGGAGACACCAAGATACTGTCCCATTCTGAAGGTATCATAGAAGTGAAGTCCCCGGAGTTTATGGTAATCATGATCATCAATGGCTGCTAAAAAACTATATAAAAGAGTTATGCCGCCGGAAAATTTTTCTGATCCCATCTTATACGCAACCCCAAGATAGGGGATTTTATAATTTATCGTATAATCGATTCCATTGACTCCTATAAGGTAATCCAGATCCTGATCAGGATAAGTCAGAGAAACCAGTGAATCGGTCCAGGCCCATTTGATGTGTTTATATCCGATCATGCCGTCGAGCTTCCAATCTTTCCTGTTATAAAAACGGTACACTCCGTTACTGTCCAGTAAAAAAGAGGATCTCAGATAGATATCACTCACAGATTCATGGGTCCACTCTGTACTGACATCATCATAATAATCTGAGATCCAGTCATGATCAGTCATCTGACCTGTTTTTTTGTTAAGTGCCGTTCCCATGGCCACATTGATAAAAACTCTGTTCCTGATATTGAATGAACCTTTTGCACCAGCAACCACAGCCGGCAGGATCTGCCAGTGCAGACGGCTTAAATAGGGATAGGGATAACTACTTTCATCATAAACCAGTTCATTGCTGTATCCCATAATTACAGAGACAACAGGTGCCAGAGAAAAACCGAAGTTCTGCCCCTCTTCCAAAGAGGCTCCCGAGTCTGCAGTCCATGCAGAGAGAGAAAATGTCATAAATAGTGAAAGAAGTATAAACAGAAGCTGACGGGATTTATCCATATAACTATTGTAGTGTCAGTTTTAGTAAAAATCCAGATACCGCAAACAGCACAAAGACTCAGTTACAAGCTGCAAAATCCCACTGTTCCAAGAAGCCCGAATCCCGTACAATTCCCCTATGAAAGAATCACCTGTTATAAGCATAAAAGAAAAACATCTACCCGGATATCCCGGAAGAGGCAGCGGTCCTCTTGTGAACTGGGAATGGAAACCCGGAGAATCCTGGGTGATTCTGGGTGATAACGGCTCTGGAAAGACCCATTTTTCCGAACTTCTGGCCACCGAAATGGATGGATCAGTTGAAAAAGTATCCTTTGAGGAGCTTGAGGAGCTGCTGGAAGAACAGATCAGGCTTGATGATTCTGAAGCTATGGGAAAGATCGATACAGGAACACCCTTATACCGCTACCTGGGGCTGGAGTCTCCCGATGAGCTTCCGGAAAATGCTCCCCCCATGCCAAGGGGACTGGAAAAACTAATGGAAATGGGACTCAGGGTCCTCTCCACAGGTGAAATCAGAAAAACTCTGATCTATAAAGCCATGTTACGCCGCCCGCAGCTTCTAATCCTGGATGAACCCTTTGACGGTCTGGACAGAGCTTCGGTCCTGCAGCTTCAGGAGATGCTGAATCAGATTATAAAAGAGGGCTGGCCCCTGTTGATGATACTCAACAGAAAGAGCGAAATACTTGATATGCACAGCCATATAGGAGTCTTCAGAGATTTTTCCCTTATCTTCAAGGGCTGCCGCTCAGAATGGGAAGAGTTTGAAACCCGTGATGCAGCATCTGGAGAAAGAAATAACAGCCCCATACCTCCTGCCCCTGCAGGGGCCAGCCGCAGCAATGAAGCGCTGCTGGTGGAGATCCGAAATACCACTGTTCGCTACGGTGAAAAGACCATACTGGACGGGATCAACTGGGAAGTAAAAAAGGGGGAACACTGGAAGATCACCGGCCCCAACGGCGCGGGGAAGTCCACCCTTCTCAACCTGATAACAGGCGACCAGCCCCAGGCCTATGCCAATGATATCAGTCTGTTTGGACGGAAAAAAGGGAGCGGTGAATCTATCTGGGAAATCAAGGAAAAACTGGGAATCATCTCCCCTGCCCTGCAGCTGAGTTACAGAGTCAGCCTCACTGCCCGCATGTGTATTATTTCGGGGCTCTATGACAGCATCGGTGTTTATAAGAATATCCATCCCCGAGAGAAGGCTCTGGCTGATTCCTGGCTGCGCAGAATAGGCATGTTTGAGAAGGCTGAAAGCCCATTCGGACGTCTGTCATACGGAGAACAGAGACTGCTTCTGATTGCAAGGGGGCTGATTAAACACCCCCCTCTTCTGATTCTGGATGAACCCTGCCAGGGACTGGATGATAGAAACAGGGAACAGGTTCTGGAACTTCTCGGTAATTTTGCAGGAGAGTCGGAATCGACCCTCCTTTATGTGACCCATCATGAAGAGGATAGAATCCCCCATATCGACAGGCATCTGCAGTTCTGTCCGGGGAATGAAAAGGAGAGCAGTTTTACATTGACTGCAGACGGCGTTCCACTTCAAGGATAACAGAATCGGGAGTAGAGGCTCCTGCACTGAGTCCGATGGTTTCAAAGCCGCCAACTTCATCGGGTATTTCCGAAACATCCTGAATATGCCAGCAGGGTATACCCGTCTCATGGGCAGTCATATAAAGGCGCTGAGTATTGGCCGAATCCCTGCCTCCGATAATCAGACAGGCATCCACTCTGCCGCAGAGATCCACAAGGGATGCCTGCCTTTTGCTGGTGGCGGAACAGATACTCTCAACAATCTTCAGTTCATCACAGTTTCTCTGCAGCACTGCACAGACTTTATCGTATTCATCCTGCTTAATCGTAGTCTGGCTGATCACCATGACCTGTCCAGAGAGTTTCAGCTTTTCGGCTTCTTCTGGTGAACTGATCACAATTGGATTATCCGCATAGCCTGCAAGACCGCGAATTTCTCCATGATCTGCATCTCCAACAATGACAGTATGGTAGCCCAGAGAGGCATATTTTCTGACAGTTTTCTGAGAGGCGATAACCTTGGGGCATGTTCCGTCCATGATTCTGCTGCCCTGAAGTTTTAGTTCCTCTTTTATCTGTAGAGGAATACCATGGGCCCTGATAATAACCCGGCAGTCCGAGGGGACTTCATCGGGAGACTCGACAGTCTTCACACCCCTTGCGGCAAAGTCGGCCACCACCTGGGGGTTATGGATTATAGGACCCAGGGTATATACCCTGGAATCATCAAAGTTTACTGCATCTTCAAGAGTTCCCACGGCTCTGCGGACTCCCAGACAGAAACCCATCTCATCTGCTCTGATTATTTTTTTAATTTTACTCATGCTGCCTTATTATGGAATGTACACATAGACTATGTCATCCCCTCCAAGATCAAGATGATAACTTTCCAGTTTCAGATTTTTATCTGTAGAACGAATGAGCAGAACCCTTCGGCTCTGATAGATATAGGGAGATGAAAGCCGCTTTATTAGGAGATCAAAACTGCTGTTCTCCACGGAAAAACGGCTGATATTCCAGACTTGGAATCCATTTGACCAGGGAGTCAGAGAGAAACTTCCATCCAGATCATAGGCAATTTGAGGAAAACGTTCATCATCAATGGCCTGCATCAACTCTCTCCGCTCTTCTGGTGTAAACCGTCCGGAACCGTAAGGATAGGCAAGGGTCTGCAGCTTTACCGGATATCCCAGATAGGAACTGATAATCCTGTCGGTCTCTTTAATCTCCTGAAAAAGCTGCTCACCCGACATCTCTTCCCGAAAAGTATGTGTCAGGCTGTGATGTCCCAGATAAAATTCCTTCTGAGCGTATCGGATCTTGTCACGGACCACATTGATACCTTCGTAGGGGAAACCCGGATTTGACTGACCTCCAAGCTGCCTGAAAGGAATAGCATCAAAGGACATATAAAAAGTAAAGTTGTAATGATTCCCTGATTTGGGAAAATAACGGGTAAAGATGGATGCCAGACAGTCCGGCTCAAGTGACCAGTTTCCAGGATTCCCTCCCGAGTCATAGACAGACATGGTCTGTTCATCCCAGAGGATCTGTGTTGCTCCCGCATCATCGGCACCGATTACAAAGGGTTTCATTCCCGAGGGGATGACAGAAAAGTCTCCAGCTGCAAAATCCCTGTCAGACATGGGATAATACCCTTTGGATTTTAAAGCGGCCATTAGATGATGAACCCTGTTGAGACTCAGTTCATACCTTGAATCCTCTCCAATTCGGTGAAAACACAGCACAGGGATTTCACCGCTTCGCCGTCTGTCATAGAATACTGTACTGTATCTGTTTTCGCTTACAACAGGGGAATCGTAGCCCAGTCTTTCAATTAAAAATGACTCAGGATTCTTTTCTTTGAGAGAACGGACAAAAATAAGGCGCACAGGATTGCCCTCACCGTCCATCATGATCCGGTAGAGATTTCCCCCGGTACGGGCACTTACGGGAACCACTGTTCCCGCAAGCAGAATATATAAAATAATTGAGATTTTTCTAAAATTACTGATCAATCTTTTTCAATTTCTAAGGGCAGATCAGAGAGAAGATAGAGTCTCAGCAGCCTGAAGTCCCAGTTCGGATGCAGGAGCAATATCCTTAGCCTTCTGAAAGGATGTCTTTGCTTTCTGCTTATCTCCACTACCAAGAAATGCTGTACCCATGAGGTAGTTAAGCTGCTGTGCTTCCTCAGTACTAAGTGAATCTGAATCAACACTATTCAGTACAGTAACCGCATCATTATAATCCAGTGAGCGGATCAGAAGATCGCCCATTCTTACAGCATAGGTACCCTGATACTCGGTCTCAAGATAATCCAGCTCTACATCCTGAAGCATCTTTAAATAAGATCTTTTCTGTCCAAGCTGTTCATAGCAGATTGCGGTAAAGAGCAGACAGTTCTGATCTTCAAAAAAGTCCCAGCCCTCTTCAAAATTTATAAGTGCCTCTTCAAAGTCACCCTCAGCCATGGATTCCATTCCGGCTTCCAGATAGGTGTAGGCATCTTCCATACCTGTACCGTCTGATGTAGATGCTTCTGCACCACGCACACCCATGGTCGCTTCATGCTGCCATTTTTCATGACCAGTACTTAAAGTCAGTTTCTTTTTCAAGTCAAGGCTTGCGGTCTGTACAGAAGAACTTCCCTTAACCAGATCCTGAACATTATAGGTTCCGTCTCTTGTGAGAGAGACAACAGCATCACCAACCAGTAGTTCCGCATATCCGTCATCCGATAGTTTCAGTTTTGCAGTTAATGCAACTTCATCACCTATACCGATCTCTTCCCAGGAACCTGAGATCTGAACCTCCAGAACTCCTTCCAGATAATCAATATATGTATCGTCAGCACTCAACAAAACCGGCAGACAGAGTAGTGCAATAAATATTAGTACAAAGATCCTCTTCATTTTACAGCCTCCAGGCAGTTAAATAACATACCTTTACAACTCCATTATACATACAAAATATGAATAATACACGTGACACAGGTCTGTTTATTATTAATTTTACAGGAAAGAGCCCTCTCTTGAGAGGCAGCAGCTGAGAATCCTGATGCAGCAGCACAGATAAGCTCCAGGTCTCTGGAATGGATCAGCATTTAAAGTCTATAATGCTGACTAAATATAATTCATATAAATAATGAGGATTTTTATGTCAGACGATAAAAAAGTCATTTACTCCATGGTGGGAGTCAGCAAGAGTCATAATCAGAAGATAATTCTTAAAGATATCTATCTTTCCTACTTTTATGGAGCCAAAATCGGGGTTCTCGGTCTCAACGGTTCAGGTAAGAGTACTCTCCTCCGTATTCTGGCGGGTGTAGATCAGGAGATTACAGGTGAAACTGTACTTTCCGATGGATTCACAATCGGCTACCTGGAACAGGAGCCTCAGCTGGATCCCGAAAAAACAGTCCGTGAAATTGTTGAAGAGGGAGCACAGGAAACTGTAGACCTCTTAAAAGAATATGATGATATCAATGCCAAATTTTCAGAGCCTATGAGCGATGACGAGATGACCGCACTTCTTGATAAACAGGGGAAAATTCAGGACCGCCTGGAAGCCCTGGACGGATGGGAGCTGGATTCCCGTCTTGAGCTGGCCATGGATGCACTGCGCTGTCCTCCCGAGGATGCAAAAACAGGACTTTTGTCGGGTGGAGAAAAAAGAAGAGTAGCTCTGTGCCGCCTCCTCCTTAAAAAACCCGATATTCTATTGCTGGATGAGCCCACAAACCACCTGGACGCAGAATCTGTTGCCTGGCTGGAACATCATCTGCAGCGTTATGAAGGGACTATTATAGCCGTTACCCATGACCGTTACTTCCTGGATAATGTGGCCGGCTGGATTCTGGAACTGGACAGAGGACAGGGAATCCCCTGGAAGGGTAATTACTCTTCATGGTTGGATCAGAAACAGAAACGTATGCTCCAGGAAGAGAAAAAGGAAAGCCAAAGACAGAAAACTCTGAAAAGGGAACTGGAATGGATTCAGATGGGAACTAAAGGACGTCATACCAAGTCTAAGGCCCGTATAAACTCATATGAACAGCTCCTTAATCAGGACAACGATGCAGCGACCAATGATCTGCAGCTCTTTATTCCTCCCGGGCCCAGACTGGGAAGTGTTGTTATTGATGCAGAAAATATCAGTAAGGGCTTTGGAGAAAGACTTCTCTATGAGAATCTCAGCTTCAAACTCCCTCCAGGGGGTATTATTGGTATCATCGGTGCAAACGGTGCCGGTAAAACAACCCTGTTTAAAATGATCACAGGTGAGGACAAACCGGATTCCGGAAGCATCCGACTCGGTGAAACAGCAAAACTTGCCTATGTGGAGCAGACCAGAGCCAATCTGGACCCGGAAAAGTCGGTATGGGAACAGATATCTGATGGTCTGGATATCATCAAACTGGGAAAAAGAGAGATGAACTCACGTGCTTTTGTCAGCCAGTTCAACTTTCTGGGTTCGGACCAGCAGAAAAAGGTCGGTGTGCTGTCCGGTGGTGAAAGAAACAGAATAAACCTGGCCATGATGCTCAAGGAAGAGGCCAATGTCCTCCTTCTGGATGAGCCTACCAATGACCTTGATATAAATACAATCCGGGCCCTGGAAGACGGTCTTCTGAACTTTGCGGGCTGCGCCGTCGTCATCAGCCATGACCGCTGGTTCCTGGATAGAATTGCCACCCATATTCTAGCCTTTGAGGGCGACAGTAATGCCTACTGGTTTGAAGGTAACTTCTCTGAATATGAGGAGAACAAAAAGAAGCGTCTTGGAATAGATGCGGATCAGCCTCACCGGATCAAGTACAGGAACCTGACCAGAGACTGAGTGAAACACGGCAATACTGTATCCTTTCACATCTTAGGTGAAAGGATACAATATCTCAATTCTCCATGTCCTGAGTATTATCAGAGAGAAGTTTTTTCTCATCCTTGTTAACCTGAAAATAGTTGATTATACCCAGCATCCCTTTAGCGGACTGAGATAGCTGCAGCGCAGTGGCAGAGAGCTCTTCTGATGATGAAGCATTCAGCTGTATAACTTTATCCAGTTCCAAAAGGGCCTGATTAATCTGTGAAGCTCCGGATTTCTGTTCAATACTCGCCACACTTATTTCTTTAATCAAATCTGTAGTTTTATTAATCTCAAACACGAGATTACTGAGTAGACTGCTGCTTTTTCCGGCATTTTCCATTGTGCGGGAAGATAGTTCCATTATACTTTTCGCCGCGGATTTACTTCTTTCTGCAAGTTTTCTGACTTCCGATGCGACAACGGCAAACCCTTTACCGTGTTCGCCGGCTCTGGCAGCTTCTATAGCTGCATTAAGAGCAAGTAAGTCTGTCTGCCTGGCGATTTCCTCAATGATGGATATTTTCTCTACAATTTCCTTCATAGTTTCGACGGCACTATTCATGGATTCACTGTTTGTTCCGGCATCCTGAGAATTCTTCATGGCAATTACTACTGTCTGTTGTGAATTATCAGCATTCTGCATTATTACAGAGTTCATCTCTTCCATGGAGGCTGAAACCTCTTCTGATGAGCTGGCCTGTTCAGTTGCTCCCTCAGCAATCTGCTGTGAAGATATATTAACCTGATCACTGCTCACTGTCAGATCTTCTGCTGATTCCTTGATATTTCCCGCTATTGATCTTAAGGAAATGATCATTTGATTGAGGGCCTTTGTCAGATCTCCAAATTCATCTTTACTGTTCAGATAAATTTCATTGGGCATTACAGTAAGATCACCCTTACTGATTGACTGACTGAGATAAACAGCCTCATCTATCGGCTTGAGCATACGTGAAAGAATCAAGATAATCATGACACTTAAGAGAAGTACTGTAATAATTGAAACAATAATAAATATTACCAATTGATCTCTGATAGGCTGAAGGATTTCTCCTTTATTTACAAGCAGAAAACTAATCCATCCGGTTTGTTTGATTCTGTCTGTGAAAAGGACATAATCCTTACCATCCATACTGTATTCGATCCTTGTTACAGTACCCGAGGCGATATCTTCGAGGGCATTCTTTAATTCTGACGGAAATAAATCACTTGAACCAATGCTTACTTCCATAATCAGGTCATCATCGGGATGAGCTATAATCAATCCATCGCTGTCTGAAAGGTAGGCTTCACTCTCCACATCCAGTTTAAGAGTTCCGATGAGTTCCTGTATTGTCGAAATTGACAGGTCGATTGCAGTGGCTCCCAGGAGCTTTCCGGCTTCAGTAACCGGAGTTGCAGCAGTGACAACAAGTTCTCCTGTAATACCGTCTATATAGGGTGCGGTTAATACTGTTCCACTGGAGTTGATTGTTTTCATATACCAGCCTCTATTCCTGAGATAATATGATTTTCTACCGGACCAGGATTCAGGATTTGTATAAAACTCCTGGGTTTGCTCCACCGATAAATAAGTAAGAAGCAGTGCATCATCGTTAGTCGTAATATTATCCGTGGTCTGAATAACATCTTTATACCGTTTCATAAGCTCCGGATCTCTTATCGTGTTTTCATCGGCCTCCGGAATAGTCGCCGCCAGCTGCCTGATATCTGTGGGCAACTCATCAAACTGTCTCTTTTCTTCTGCTTCAGACAAAGGCGGTGGTGTAAGATAGTAGGACCTTTGAGTAGTGTCTTCCATAAATTGTCGAATATTAGAATCCTGAGCCAATACTTCGGGTATAATCATTTTCTCCTGAAGATATCCCTCTACATCATTTATTGTTGCATTCAACCTGGCTTCAGCCTGAGCATAGGTTGTATCTATCAATGTTTTCGTAAATCTTGAGAATGTAATTATTCCGTTAATTGCAAACAACAGAATAACAATCAGAGTTATCAGGGCAGGTAATTTAATTTTAATTGAATGAAAATTCATGACACCATCCTCGTATAATACTTAGCATATATAATAACTTATATCTTATTTAATAATGACTGATTGCATATTATTTTTCAATGATATTCATATCAATTCTATTTTTAATTAATTTCAATATCAATCACCGATCACTAAGCCTGATTTATAACCCTGTCCACTGCTTCTGAAAGACTTTTCAGTGTATAAGGTTTCTGAAGAAATTCTTTTACTCCCAGATCAATAACTTCCAATACTCTGCTGTCCTGACGATATCCTGAAGTTAAAAGTACTTTGAGATCAGGATATGTTTCCTTTAGAATCATCATAATTTCCTTACCCGACATTTCAGGCATAAGCATATCAAGAAATACCAAATCAGTTTCCTCTGCATGATTCTTGAGATATTCCAAAGCTTCAATGCCGTTAATCACAAGTGTCACTTCATATCCGCATGTTTGCAGCATCTCTTCTGCTGCAATTCCCAGTATTCTTTCATCCTCGACAATAAGAACTCGTCCTATTCCTTTACGCAGGATTGAATGATCTGATTGAATCTCTCTTTTTTTAGATTCATCCTTAAACGGCAGAAAAACTGAAAAAACGGTCCCTTCCCAGGGGGTAGATTTAAGCTCAATGTACCCTTTAAGGGACTTGATGATATTGTAGGACATGGACAGACCCAGGCCCACTCCAAAACCATGCTCCTTGGTCGTATAAAAGGGATTGAATATTTCATTTTTTTCATCAGGGCTGATGCCAATCCCTTCATCCTTTACCTTGATACACCAGAACTGCATATGCTGATCATCCGGAATATTCAGAACAAAGTCCTGGATATTCTCAATAAACTCGATCTCAATTGAAAGTGTTCCTCCCCATTTCTGCTGATCCTTTTTCATTATTGTCATGGCATGCTCTGCATTCACACAAAGATTGAGTATGACCTGTTCCAGCTGGAGGGAATCTGCAAATACATTTGCCGGAGCAGCAGTATAATGAGGTTCCAGACGTATTGATTTATCAAATGAATACTGGCAGACCTTAATTACATCTTTAATCACATTATTGAGATTAACCGTAGAAAGTGACATTTCATGTTTTCTGGAGAGATACAGCAGATTTTTAACAACTCCTGTTGCCCGGATACCGCTTTGCTTAAGAATAGCTATATACTCCTGCAGCTTTTCCGGTTCAATAGTCTGTTTTTTTTCAATAGTGTATTCCATCAAAGATACAGTTGAAGTAATCCCACCCAGAATATTATTGAAATCATGAGCTATTCCCCCGGCGAGAGTCCCGACAGTTTCCATTTTCTGGGTCTGAATGAGTTGCTCTTCCACAGATCTCAAATCAGTAATATCCAGAATGAAACCATCAATAAAAACAAGCTCCCCCGTATTAGAGTAAATTGGCTGTCCCCTCTCCTGAACCCATCGAATAGAACCGTCAGAATGGTTGATCCGGTAAATAATTTCAAATGGCTCCTTCAGAAATAGACTGTTGTCAATTGTCTCTTCAACTGAGATGCGGTCATCCGGGTGTATTATCGATTTGAACACATCGATGTTTCTTTCAATAAAATCTGACGGAGTTAAGCCGCTGATATTGAAAATATAATTACTGATATAGATCAGGGTCATCTCTTTATCTAATTGAGAGCGATAAACTATTCCGGGAAAATTATCGACAAGGGATCTGTATTTATTTTCACTGATTTTTAAAGATTTTTCTGCTGCTTCACGTTGTTTAAGTTCATTCTGAAGCTCTGAGGTTTTCATTAAAACCTTTTTTTTAAGAGATTGATTCCAGATAAGAATAAAAGAAATTACAAGAACTATTCCTGTAATAATAAAAAGGGCATAGATTTGAAACTTCCGATTACTGATAAGCCTTTCTGATTCAATATGAACCCAGTTGTCATGAATACTTTTCTTCTGCTCATCCGTAATAACAGCAAGAGCCTTGTTTAATATACTCTGCAGCTCAGGCCAGTCTCTTCTGACCCCGAATGCCAATGGACTATTTAAGTCTGTTTTTCCAGCCAGGCTTAAATTGGAATACCCGCCTTCTTCAATGGCATAGATTATGGTAGTAATGAAACCGACAAAAACATCGACTTCTCCAAATGAAACCAACTCTATCCCTTTCTGAATACTATCGACCGGGTAAAGGTCATAACCTGGATAATGTAATTTAAGATAATCATGGGTGATATATCCTGAAGCAACCCCTACCTTTTTCCCCTCCAGATCATCTAAGGTTAATTTATTTGTATCGCCCTTCTTAACAACTATTACAGTCTGATATTGAATAAAAGGTTGCGTAAAGAGCATATATTCAGAACGGGAATCATTTTCTGCTGCCGCACCCAGCATATCAATTTTTCTGCTGCGAAATTGCTCAAGAACCTTCTCCCAGTTCGGCAGCTTGACTATTTCAAATTGTATGGGAATTATGTTTTCAATGACTTCAATGTAGTCTGCCGCCATACCTATATATGAACCGTATTCATCAAATGATTCAATTGGAGGGAAGTAAGGATCCGGGCCTAAACGGACTACAGGATGTTCTTCTATCCACAGAATTTCCTCTTCTGTCAGGTTGAGATTGATTTCCCTGCCAAAAGACTCAGAAATGCTGAGCTGTGTAATAATAATTACAAGAAAAAGGAGTTGGATTCCCCAAGGATTTTTATGATGCATATTCTAATGATACATCCTGACACAATCATTAACAAATAAACCAAACGCTGAAAACAAGAAAATTATAAAAAAAACAAGAAAATAAGATTCAGATAAGATTCAGATAAGAAAAAAATCCCCGGAAACCGAGGATTAAATAACTATTAGAATTCAGAGTTTTAAATAAAAGGGACGGATCAGCTCTTCATGCTTCCCGCCTGGCGGGAACGGTTTACCTTTTCCATAGTCTTATAGTAATCCGCATTTTTCTTCACTTCACGCAGATCATCTATAAAGAACTTGTTATCTATAATCTTGAATTTCTTGTTATCCATCAGCTTCCGCAATGCCTGTGCACCGGCTTCTTTAGTCAGACCGACGATATTTACAAGTTCCTTAGGCCCATAGGGATAGGTATAGGAACGCTTTGATTCGGGATCAATTCTGTTCTTTTCCAGCTCAAGGAGCAGTGTATCGTACATACGGCCTGTGAGATCACCGATCATGGTGTTCTCAAGCTGTTTATAGATAGACCAGATTCTTTCTGCCAGGAGAACTGTCAGTCTGGAAATAATCTTGGGCTGTTCAACTACCATGCTCTTGAAGTTACTTCTGTTTACAGCCATCAGAACAGCTGTTTCGTGGGCTATGGCCGATGCAGAACGGGGTTTATTTTCAAGAAGGGCCATCTCACCGAAAATGTCTCCGGGTTTCAGAAGGGCCAGCATTACTTCGTTGTTATCTACAATCTTGGTAATCCTGATACTTCCCTTCTGGATGATGTAAAGTTCTGGACCGAACTCACCTTCACTGAAGACCATTGTGTCCTTGGGATACTGCCGGATAAACTCATTTGATTTCTCAACATCCAGATAGGCCACTGTTGCATAGGGTTTGATTTTTTCCATCTTCATGCGGGCTTCTTTTACATGATCTCCCTGAGGACAGTGTCTAATATACTGATAATAGGAATAGAAGGCCTGATTATACTGATTCTGCTTGATGTAATACTCGGCAACCTGAAACAGGTGCGGAGGTTCGATCTCTGCAGAACTTTTGAAAGTCATCCGTGTAAGAGCCTCATCAAGCATCCTCACCTTGCGGGAGAAACCATTGATGATCTTCATGGCAACAGGGGTGTTCCGTTCAATCAGGAGTGAATACTGATCCTTCCTGACCGAAATCAGAGTCACGTCTGTTAACGCTCTTGCCGTCTCGAGGTGGTTATGGGCAGCCATTGTGGATACAACACCGAAAAAATCACCGGGTTTGAATACTTCACCCCCTGACTCTTCTTCGATTTCGAATTCCTTACCGCAGTGTACATGTCCACTTCGAATAATGTAGAACTGCTCGGCCTGTTTCCCTTCAACTGTGATGTAGGCGCCTTTCTTAAAACTGACAAGGCCCAACTGCAGTGGATTATTCATCCCTACTCCCATAAAAAACTATAAGCTGATACCGGCGGAAATTCCTCCCCGCCGTGTAAATTCTTGTTAGAATATTAGTTATATATCGGAAAATCCTCACATAAAGATTGAACCTTTTTACCGATTTCGTCAATTTTATTTTTTTCTCCGCCACTTTTCAGGATAGAACAGACATATTCAGCGACCTTTGACATCTCCCCTTCCTTCATTCCTCTGGAAGTTATAGCCGGAGATCCGATTCTGACACCTGAAGTAATAAAGGGACTCTTCGTATCAAAGGGAATGGCATTTTTATTGACTGTAATGTGTGCCATATCCAGCCATGCTTCTGCTTCTTTACCGTTTACTCCAAGAGGAGTAAGATCAACCAGCATAAGATGATTGTCTGTACCACCGGAGACGATGCGCACACCGCCGTCAGTGAGAGCTTTTGACAGAGCTGCAGCATTTTTCACAACCTGTTCCTGATAGGTTTTAAAATCAGGCTGCAATGCTTCTTTGAAAGCAACTGCTTTTGCTGCAATGATATGCATCAAAGGACCGCCCTGACATCCAGGGAAAATTGCTCCGTTTACAAGCTCGGACCAGTTCTTCACACGCCCGGATTTGGGAGCAATAACACCCATATCATTTTCGCCGTCTTTCCCCATAAGAATCATACCGCCCCGGGGTCCGCGGAGAGTTTTATGAGTAGTGGTTGTTGTGAAATGAGAAGCCGCCAGGGGTGAGGGATGACAACCTGCTGCAACAAGACCGGCTATGTGAGCCATATCTGTCATCAGATAGGCGCCGACTTCATCAGCAATGGCTCTGAAGCGGTCAAAATCCAGTGTTCTGGCATAGGCAGATGCACCGGCAATAATCATTTTAGGTTTACACTCTTTTGCAGTTTTAAGGAGTTCATCAAAATCGATGGTTTCACTCTCTTTATCCACACCGTAGCTCACAATATTGTAAAGCTGACCGGAAAAATTGACAGGAGAACCGTGAGTCAGGTGACCTCCGTGAGCCAGATTCATACCCAGAACAGTGTCTCCGGGTTTACAGACTGATAGATAGACACCCATATTGGCCTGTGAGCCGGAATGAGGCTGAACGTTGGCATATTCACAGCCGAAGATCTCTTTAGCTCTGGCAATTGCCAGGTCTTCCGCTTCGTCAACAAATTCACAGCCGCCGTAGTATCTTTTACCGGAATAGCCTTCTGCATACTTGTTTGTAAGAACGGAACCAGCCGCCTCAAGCACTGCTTTGGATACAATGTTCTCTGAAGCGATAAGCTCCAGATTTCCCTTCTGTCTGTTCAGTTCACGACCCATGGCCGCAAACAGTTCCGGATCAAAATTCTGTAATTCAGTCATCCACCCAACTCCTAATTAAATATACACTATCAAAACCTATCAAGTCTTGTTGATTTAACAATTTACACTATCGGCTCAGAGCCGAGGGATCTACAGACGCTCATTAAAGCCGAAGAGCTTAGGGCATTATACCAATATCTTTCCAACTTATGGAACAGCTTTCCAGGTTTCCTATCCATTCGGCATATGTATTCTGTCTGCTGTAGGAAGCACGGCTGTTTGTGCGGCCCGTATCTGTCAGGGGAGGATAACGCTGCTCTCCCCTGCTGAATGAGATATAAGAGGCATCAAGAAAACCGAAGCCCCCGGGGAAATCCATAGAATTCCCATCATTGTCAGCAGTTCCGGAGGCAATTTCCAGAAGAGAATCTGAGGCAGCAGCATCAACTGGGAACCAGCCGCATTCAGGTAGATAGATTTCTGCCCAGTGATGTGAGATTCCTATTTCAGAGTTATCAGAATACCAGACTCCTGAAACGACTCTTGAAGGGATCTCCACAGAGCGGCAGAGTGAAACATACAGGGAGGCATATCCCAGAGAGTCTGTTTTTTTGGTTTTCAACCACATGGCGGCTTCTTTTTCAGGATTTTCCAACTCAGGTTCCAGCTTCCATATTACATAGTCAAACAGGAGTGAAGCCTTTTTGAGGGGATGTGTCTCCCTCTTAACCACTGCCAGAGCTGTTCTTCTGAAATCCGAAGCCGGCAGAGAAGGAGTATCTTCAAGCCAGTCTTCAAGCATGGAGATATTATTATATTCACGGGGAATATCAGACTGACTCAGATCATAGCTGATACTCCTCAGTTCCAGGTCATACTCATTTTTCAATACCAGGGTTTCGCCACTTTCAAGTTCTTCCAGCAGAAGGTATCCAGCTTCCCCAGGGGGAGAGTCAAGTTTCTGCCCCATCCTGTTTTGAGGACGGGGTACCCTGAGGGCCAGTGCGTTGCCGGGCAGAGCCGCTATATGGGAAATGATAATGTCCTGACTGATATGCAGCTTTCGAGAATCCGAGAGGATGAGACCTTCGGGCTGCAGCACTTCAATACTGACCGGATTACTGAATCCCGAGGCTGTATGCAGATAAACAGGGCCGCTTTGAGCTTCCTGAGGCAGAAAGAAAGAGAGTCCGTCATTCTGCCAGGAATAGATATGATCTTCAGGAACCTCTGTGAAGTTCTCCACTTCGGGAACATCCAGCAGATCCGCTGCTGCTTCGGCTGCGATACTGACCAGAATACGGCTGCCCTTTTTCCGGGAGCCCATCTTATCTCCCTTGAGAATGACAAGATCTCCGGGATGGAAACTGCTGTTATTGATCCCGGAAAGAAATGGTTTACCCGGCAGAAATGCTCCGGCGGCCAGATCAGGAACCCTGTCGGAAAGGACAAAAAGAGCTCCGTCGCTCCTGCCGCCACCGGTCTCTATAGAGATTAGGCCGGAACTATTCAGAGGAGGGACACGGAGTTTTATCATGTTCTCTGACCACGATTCTACAAATGAAGTTGTCAGAGTGTTGTTATCAAGAAAAACCTTACCCCTGCTTATGCCGAAGTTCCGGCCGTTTACAACCATAAGATCACCCGGGCTTACCCTGGTAGGTTCAAGAGAATGAATAACTGGAGCTGTTCTGGAGATAGCCAGACTCAGTGAAAACAAAAGAATGAGCGACGCAAAAATGGCGCCCGGTATTATATGATAGAGGACACTATTCTTATTCATGGAACTTCCTTGAGAGGGGAATCAGTTGCCTTTACTTTCCCCGTCCGAAGCAGCTTCGGCAGAAATGGTATCTCCGGAAATATCATAGGGAGATATACTGAGTGCCATCTCTATGTGAATTTGGTCAGGATTATCGAGATTTTCAAGTTTTCCCAGAGGATAAAAATAGATAATCTCTTCATAATCCAGAGGAATACTCCTCATACTTGTAAAATAACGCAGATTCTCTTTTTGGTCACCCTCTGCAGGTACCCGTAGCCAGATCTCACTCTGAGCAACAAGAATCAGTCCACCCTCCACTTGTCTGTAGGGAGTGAAATGCACCAACAGACGGGCCTGTTCATTCAGCATATTGATAGAGACAGGTCTTCCGGGGATAGTTAATTTCTCAACAACCGACTGCCACATGATATTTTGAATATTATGAATAAGTTTAGCCTGAATACGGACTGTCAGAGCCTCTTTCAGAAGCTGTTCAACAGTTGCCTCATTTGAATCAATCTGACTCTGACTCTGGGTCTGGGTCTGGGTCTGATCCTGAGCAAAGATTCCTGTTTCTAGTGATACAAGCAAAAGGAGTCCAAACAACAATGTTTTTTTCATCAGTGAGAGTTGCCCCCGTATGCGGCTGTCCTCACAAGTGCTGAATCACCCAGACGGGCCAGACTTAAATTCACAGGAAGTTCCATGCTTGTTTCCTGATTAAACAGGACACCACTGCTCTGTTCAATCATACTCAGCATAGCTTCCAGATCCTCACCGGGTATTACAAGGTCTCCGGGCGGTACAGACCATCCTTCGGATATGGCAAGGGGAATTTCAGCATAGGTTGCAGAAGGACCGGTAGTACCGGCCATCAGAAACCCGAAGAAAAACGCCAGGACTGCCGCTGCTGCAGCTGCCATGGGAACTACTGGAGCTCTGAAGCTCAAAACTGTAGACGAATTACTGCGGATATTGCTTTTATGACGTATCAGCATCTGAACATCTGCATAGGAGCTGCTGGATTCCGGCTCTGACTCAGACTGAAGAAATTCAGTCTGCCCGCTGAAACCGTCAATAACAGTCTTACACTGAGGACATTCTCCAATATGATCTTCAATTTTCTCTTTCCAGGGACTGGCGACTTCACCATCATAGAAAGCGGACAACAGTTTGCTGTCAGGGCACATAGACATCTCCCTTATCAAGTATCTCACTTAATTTCTGTCTGGCACGGAAAACCCGTATTTTTACATTACCTTCAGATATCTTCAGTATCTCTCCAATCTGCTTATAGTTGAGGTTGGCATATTCCTTCAAAGAAAGAACCACCCTCATTTTATAAGGCAGCTTCATTAAAGCGTTCTGAACAAGTTTCTTGGACTCGTCCTCCATCAACCCTTTTTCACCGTCATTAACAATCTCGGCCTTGGGCTCATGGTAATGCTTCTGATATGCATTTCTCTCACGTCCCTTGCGTTTTTCATGATTGAACGCAAGATTTTTGACGACCCTGATCATCCAGTACTTAGCCTGGTCGCCGGGAGGAATCTTATCCATGCGCTCATAATAGCGCACAAAGGCCTCCTGACAGAGATCTTCGCTGACCTCCTGACTTCCGGTGATTCTATAGGCAACACGTATCAGTACGGGGTAAAACTCTTTGTATGCAAGCTCAAAATCTTTAGACACTCGGTCCTACCCTCTCAACATTAAAACATGATAATGCCGAAGCTGTTACATGAAATATCAATTTTTTTTCCATTTGGGTCCATCGGGTGAATCTAAAATCTGAATTCCCTGTTCAAGGAGCTGATCTCTGATCTCATCAGAGCGGGCAAAATCCTTGTTTTTACGGGCCTCCTGTCTTTCGGCAATAAGGGCATCGATAGATGCATCCAGTGTACCGCTCTCTTCGGTGTTTTCTTCATCAAGCTTCAGACCGAGGATTCGATCCATATCCATAATGAGGGTCAGTTTGTCAGTGGAACTGAGTTCCTTATTTTTAAGAAGACTCCAGATATCCGCCAGAGCTCTGGGAGTATTGAGATCGGCGGCCATATGATCCTGAAAGTCATTCAATACCTTCTGTCCGGCTTCTGAAAGTACTGAAACATCAGCGGCCTCTCCCTCTTTCTTCATTACAGCAATTTTCCGCATCAGGGATTCACGTGCCGATCTTGAGGCATCCAGAGATTCCCATGAAAAAACGAGCTGTGAACGGTAATGCCCGCCCAGAAGGAAGTATCTGTAGTCCAGGGGATCATAACCCTTATCCACCAGATCCTGCAAAGTAATAAAACCGCCCTTGGATTTGGACATCTTACCGCTCTTCATGAGGATAAATTCATTATGAAGCCAGTAGTTGACCCATTTACAGCCGTTAGCGGCTTCAGACTGGGCAATTTCATTTGTATGGTGAATGGGAATATGATCCACACCACCACAGTGAATATCAAAGTGGGGGCCAAGATACTTTGTGCTCATGGCAGAACATTCAATATGCCAGCCGGGGTAACCCGTTCCCCAGGGAGAATCCCAGGTCATGACCTGATCTCCAAACTTACTATTTGTAAACCAGAGGACAAAGTCGGTGTAGTTTCTTTTGTTTGTATCAACTTCGACCCTGGCTCCGTGCTGAAGGTCCTGGTTTTCGAGGTTGGCCATACGCCCGTATTCGGGATATTTGGATGTATCAAAGTAGACATTTCCACCGGAGACATAGGTAAATCCCTTGTCTTCCAGAGTCTTGACCATATCGATCATCTCCTGAATGTGCTCGGTTGCCTTGCATACCTGATTTGGGCGGATGATGTTCAGTCGCTCTGAATCATTGAAAAACGCATCTGTAAAATGCTTTGCGATATCCCAAACGGTCATACCCTGCTCACGGGCACTCTTGATCATCTTGTCTTCGCCGTCATCGCCGTCACCTGTAAGATGTCCCACATCGGTAACGTTCATTACATGATTAACCCTGTATCCGGCGTACTCCATGGTTCTTTTAAGAATATCTTCATACGTATAGGCCCGCATGTTTCCAATATGGGCGTAGTTGTAAACTGTAGGACCGCAGCAGTACAGGCTGACCTCTCCCTCTTTCAGAGGAACAAAGTCTTCCAGCTGTCTACCATCAGAATTCAACAATTTCATTTTCACAAATACACCTCACTGTGTTGCCATGTCGGGGCAGTCCATTTATCATTAAGATTGTGTACAAATTAAGCAATTTAAATAGAAAAATCAACATCAGAGGCAATATCCGTGAAGAGGAAGCTCTGAAAAGCCATACAAGCTTCCGCACAGGGGGGAAGGCAGACCTTTTTGCCGAACCGGCGGATGAAGAAGATTTGATCCAGCTTCTGAAGGAATTGAAAGAACTGGAGGTTCCCTGGTTTATCCTGGGAGGGGGTGCAAATATTCTGGTTTCCGATAAGGGGATCAGAGGCATGGTCATCTCCATGGCCAATCTGGACAGTATGAAGCTGAAAGGCACGGCTCTGACACTGGGTGCGGGAATGCCTGTTTCTGATGGTGCGGCCTATGCGGCGGATAAGGGACTGAAGGGGCTGGAGTTTATCTACGCCATGCCGGGATCTGTAGGTGGTGCTCTATGGATGAATGCCCGATGTTACGACGGTGAAGTTGCCTCTGTATTAAAGGGTGCAACAATCTTGAATGAAAATTTCGAGAAGGAGTATATACCCTTCAAATCTGAAGACTGGGATTATAAAAAGTCACCCTTTCAAAACAGAAATTGTATTATACTGTCTGCTGAGTTCTCCCTGATACAGGGAGAATCGGGAAAGCTCTGGGAAAGAATGCTTGAAATCCGGAAAGATCGGGATGACAAAGGACATTTCAGAGCACCCTGCGGCGGTTCGACCTTTAAAAATAACAGAGCCTTCGGCGCTCCTTCCGGAAAACTGATTGAAGAAGTCGGTCTGAAAGGAATGCGCCTGGGAGGTGCAGCTGTCTCAGATTGGCATGGTAACATTCTGATTAATGAAAAAAACGCCACGGCGTCTGAAATAAGCAGCCTGATCTGCCTTGTGCAGAAAAAAGTGCAGGAACAAACAGGCTTTCTTCTGGAACCCGAGGTTCTGAGAGTCGGTGATTGGGAGGATGAGGATGCAAAATCTGATTGAGAACTTAAAAGAATATCTGGACCCCCTCAATGTAAATGATCAACAGCTCCATTTGATTCTGGATGAACTCAGCGGTGCTGAAATTGCTGAAATCTGGGATAATTTCAACGATGATGAGAATCTCCGTATGTTTCTCCTTATCCATCAGGATAAACGGGGTGACCTTATATCGGAACTTCAGAATTATGAACAGGAACATCTGATCCGTGAGCTCTCCGAAGGAGTGACCAAATCACTCTTAAATGACATGGAGCCGGATGACCTTGTAGACCTTATACAGTCACTGAGCCCTGAACTCCGTTCCGCCGTATGGGATAAACTCAGCGAAGAGACAAGACAGGAGACGACCTTTCTTCTCCGCTTTGACGAAGATGATGCGGCGGGTCTGATGACTCCCCGTTATGCGGCTATCCTCGGTGATAAAACAGTGGCCCAGGCCCTCCATTTCATCCGCAGCTCCATGGATAAGCTGGAAACAATCTACTACATATATGTGGTGGACAAACTTAAAAGGCTCAACGGTGTAGTCTCTCTGAAAGATATTCTGGGAGCAAAAGATAAAGATATAATTGAAGACATAATGATCAAAAAAGTGATCTATGTTCAGGACGATACTGACCAGGAAGAATCTGCCCGGGTTCTTGAAAACCACGGACTCCTGGCCCTGCCGGTAGTGGATCGCTTTAACCGCCTTTTGGGAATAATCACCTTTGATGACGTAATCGATGTTATACGTGAAGAACAGACAGAAGATATCTACAAGATGGGTGCCATGGGCGGAGATACCCAGAGCTATCTGGAGACGTCTATCTGGGGCCTTGTAAAAAAAAGGATTCCCTGGTTGATAATTCTCCTTGTAGCCGGAACCATAACAACCAATGTACTTCATCTCTATCAGGGAATGATTATGACTGCCGCCTTTCTGACCCTCTTTATTCCGGTCATCACACAGACAGGAGGTAATTCGGGAACCCAGTCCTCCACATTGATGATCCGAGGTCTTGCCACAGGAGAACTTCACTTCAGGGATATCGGAAAGGTTATGCTCAAGGAGGTTCTTGTGGGTCTTCTCATCGGTGTGACAACAGGCCTGGTTATTCTGATAAGAGCCTATTACACACCCCCGGGAATCGAGTTTCTACAGGCAATCGCCATTGCAATTTCTCTCTGTTCAGTTGTTATATTTGCAACCGTACTGGGAGCTCTGGTCCCTATGCTGATTCACCGTATAGGGTTCGACCCTACCGTTGCCGCCGGTCCTCTTATGTCCACTGTAATTGACGTCTGCGGGCTTACTATCTTCTTTGAAGTATCCAAATGGATTCTCCATCTGTGAGAGGGACTGCGGGGAAAGACTCTTCTGAAGCACAGAAGAGCTTCCTGGACAGGCAGTTCAGCAGGATAGTCATTAAAGAGTTTCCTGACAAAATAACTCCCGGGGATATGCTCTATTTTGGCGGCTCCTGTTTTGCAGAAAACCTCTATTCATACTGGCAGGATCATTTCCTCCCCTCTGTACTCTCTCCTTTCGGCAGTACTTATAATCCACTCTCATTAAGGGACAGTTTCACTCTCCTCTGTGAGGAGGGGGATATTAAAGAGGATGAACTTTTCTTCCACCGTGATCTCTGGAGTCATTCCCTCTTCAATACTACAATCAGCAGAGCTGATAAAAATGAACTTCTGACTGTGCTGAACCTTGAACTCAGAAGACACAGAGAACTGTTAAAGGAGTCCGGATTTCTGATTTTGACTCTGGGTACGGCCTTTGTATATGAAGAAATTTCAAGTGGGAAGGTTGTGAATAACTGTCATAAAAGGCCTGGTTCTGATTTCAGGCGCTATGCCATGAAGCCTGAAAATGTTACCGAGGCCCTGAAAGAGCTGAGTAATAGAGTATGCAGCATTAATCCCTCTTTAAAGATAATCCTGAGTCTCAGTCCTATCCGTCATCTAAGGGATAATGCGGCAGAAAACTCATTGAGCAAGGCAGTTCTGCGCTGCGGAATTGATGATTACCTGCAGGGCTGTAAGGATAATGAGCCTGGTTCATTCTATTTTCCATCTTATGAGATACTGCTGGATGAACTGCGGGATTACCGATGGTATGCCGATGATCTCTGTCATCCTTCCCGGGCTGCAAGCAGATATATAATGGAGAGGTTTTGTGAAACGGCTGCCGATAAAGCTCTTCTATCCTATATGGATGAAGCAGAAAGCCTGAAGAATCTGTTGGAGCATAAGCTCCGTTTTCCGGATAGTCCCGAGGCTGTCAGTTTTACAGAAAAAAAAGAGCAGACCCTCAGGGATTTTCAAAATAAATATCCCATGGCTCTGCCCCCTTTATCGTCCAGTCTGGTTAATTAAGCCTTTTTTTCAACACCCATTTAAGAAACTGTGTATGAATCTCCCAGGAGGAGGCTCCGTATCCGCCGGCCGAGAGCCATGCAGAGGGAATGCTCCGCTCTTCTAGAAAACAGTAAAGTCTCTGATCACGATCAAGCATCTGCTCTTTTGTCATCTGCAGTGTAGATGTCGAAGGCAGCTCATCCTTTTCGTAGGGATCAACTCCGGCAACAACAAAGACAAAATCGGGCCTGCCCTTCTCTTCCATCTTACACATCTCATCCAGAAGCCTGTCGGTATACTCAGCCTCTTCTCCTGAAACAATGGGTATATCCACATCACCGGGAAACCATGAGGGATTGAGTGAGCCGTCTTCACGGTATTCCGGACTGTCCAGAGGCCAGCCTGCGGCCATATGAATACTCAGAGATTGAATATCCGGATGGTCTGCCATGATTTCGGCAGTGCCGTCCCCCCTGTGGGCGTCAATATCAATAATCCATGCAGTTTTAAAAAGTCCTTCCTCTTTCGCTTTGAGAAGGGCAATAGATATATCATTAACAAGACAGAAGCCGTGACCGAAATCCGGATGAGCATGATGCATTCCACCACCAAGAAAATAGGCAAAACCGCTCTTCAGGGCTTCGGGAATTACAGCATAGGAACCTGAGACGATATTCATGACATCATCGATGATTCCCCCCAAAGGAGCTTCGGCAGAGTCAGGTTCGTAGCGATTATACCTACCCTCTTCATCAACAAGTTCATAGGATTCCAGTAGAACGCTCTCAAGATCATCGCCGTAAAGACGGGCTGTATATTCCGGGGAATGAGCTCTCTGAAGATCCTCTTTTCCAAGGGTTCTTGGAAAATCAGAGATAAGCCACTCGTCCTGCCTGGGGCCCAGTTCGGGATCTTCCTGAAGTGCCTTTATGGTATTGGTTTTCCTGCTGTCCAGAGAAGGAATCAGGATTCCGTATTTTACAAAACTGATTTTTGCGTCGGGGTTATATATCAACATGGGACAAATATATCAGAAAAGAATAAGCTCCCGGAAGCCACCGGACCAATATTCTTCACCATAATCTACGGTAAACTGTGTTCCTGCCCTGATAAACTGCTGTGCCACAAAGAAAATGACCCAACGATTGTCTATTAGAGTATGCTCCACAGCAAGATTGGCTTCAAAACTATGATTGATATAACGGAGTTCGTTTCCCATCTTTCCTGCGTTGACCTCAAAAAGAAGATCTTCATACCAGGCATCGGGATAATCCCAGGTATAGTCGGTTTCAAAACCTTCCGGAGGACGCTCGGCAGTGTCGGGATCAAGGACAAGATCTTCCCCCGGCTGAACGACTCCGGCATATTCTGCCAGAATATCACCGGGATTCATATCTGCCTCGGCAAACAGGCCGTAACCGACATCTTCAGAAACCAGCCGGATGGAGACATCAGCCATCCAGGCCTCTTTAATTTTATCTTTATAGTCAGAGCTGAGAGTCCTAAACTCCTCATGATTATCCAGGTAATAGGGGGACGTTTTCTGATCTTTTAAAAATACAGAAACATCCTTGTAGATACTCCGGCTCAAATAAGAGAGACCCTTTGATTCCATAAACTTTCGGCGCTCTGCGGGATCTCTATATATTTCGTTCATATTCCTACTTCCTTTATTTTTTTGGTCAGTAGATATTCAAATTCTATATTATCCTTAAAAATCCATTTTTTAATACTGTAGGCCGTAAGAATGGTAATAAGCTTATCTGCCAGATTAGCTGGGATTCTTGCCCAGAAAACAGCTGAAAACATGGACTGCCCCATATGCAGCAATGCGGAAACAACAGAATCTATACCGGCACCTGAATCTCCCCTGAAAAGAAGAAAGGCAATATGGGCACCCAGAACCGCGTTGGTGAAGGCAACCAGAAATGCGGCTATAGACATATGGAGGATATTTTTGAAATACCCCTTCTTATTCATAGTTCCCACAATAAAACCTGTGGCCATATTGCAGACTGCAAAGGGCCAGTAAAGACCTGTCATTCCATATACAAACTCCATTCCGATATTTGTGAGAAGTCCGGTGAGAACTCCTGCCGCAGGTCCGAGAAAAACAGCGGCTACCGCAGTAAAGATAGAATCCAGAAAAAGTGGCGTTTCAAGAATTGCATTATTGAAATAACTGAAAAGAAGATTGAGGATAACAGCTGGAATAATTACATAAAAATAAGTAGAGGCTTTACGGGGTGCTGTCAGTCTTGAAGCAATTTTATTAAATATTTTTTTCATAATTTTATTATGATATATTCTCCTAAAATTGTAAAAAGGTATTAAATATTATCTGATAGAAAGAATGAAAAGGGTATACTCCATAGTATGATCAATACTTCATTTACCCTTGGTGTTTTTACAATACCCATAAAACTCATAGTCTTTATTTTTGCAGCCGCTGCAGCTCATCTACTGCTCTTTATTCTTAAAAGAGAGGACCGTGATATCTTCAAAAAGACTTCAGACCTGTTCTTCAACTCTGTTATTCTGTTTTTTCTGGGTTGGCGGCTGAGCCTGATACTCACAAACTGGTCTACCTTCAGGGGAGCTCCCACGGCGCTTCTCTACCTGCCCGGTGGATTTCTAAACCATCTGGCGGGAGCCGCAGTAGTCCTGCTCACAGTTCTGATATTTTACAAAAGACAAAAATACAGCCTTAAAGAGCTGGCTCGCTGGAGTATTCTAACGGCCGGGACTCTGGCTCTCTACTTTATTCTGACTGTATTTCTCTTATTTATACCCAAGGAATCTCAGTTTCCGGACAATGACATATCGCTTGTGGAGAATAAACCTGCAGCTGCTTTGAACTCAGACAGTGAGATAATTCTTTTGACCATGGAGGGAGAAGAACAGCTCCTTGACCTGACCGGCAGTCCGGTGACCATAGTGAATTTCTGGGCCAGCTGGTGTCCGCCATGCCGGGCGGAAATTCCGGAAATAGACCGTTTCTATTCAGACTACAAAGACAGTGACATACGTCTGATCACCGTAAACATGACTTCAACCGAAAAATCGATGCAGAACGCAGTGGATTTCATAGAGGAGAAAAAGGCGGATTTTCCGGTACTTCTAGACCACAAGGGTGAGGCGGCAGCCTACTTTAAGATCAATTCTGTCCCTTCAACCTTCGTATTTAACAGCAGTGGTGAATTGACAGCACAGAAAACAGGAGCCGTGGATTATGCCTGGCTTAAAAATGTGAGTAATTAGATTAACAAGGCAATAAAATCCTTTGCCAGTTTCTCTGAGCTTGCGAAAAGGACACCTTCTCCATTCATATAGATGGTCTCTTTCTTATTCAGATTAAGCTCTCTGCCCCTATAATCGGAGACCCATCCGCCGGCCTCTTCTACGATACAGACTGTTGCCGCGAAGTCCCAGAAGCAGCCCCCCCCTTCGATTGTTTTGGGAAGCTTGAAATACACAGCCGGATGATTCTCCAGGGTCCAGCAGGCATTGAGTACTGCTCCACCTTCTGTATGAAAACCGGGTCCTGTAAATCCTGAGTTTCGAGCTTTATCCGCAATCAGCTGCCTCAGTTCACTCTGTCTTGGATGGTCTTTCTGATCCCGGTCCATGATCCAGGTCAGAGAGTCACCGGGTGTTTCCTCAGTAGGATTCAGCTTCCAGGGCTTTCCATTTCTCCAGGCCCCAAGACCTTTCACTGCGGAGTACAGCACCTCATCCCTTGGATCATATACGACGCCCACAAGAGCTTTACCCTCCAGGCTCACCAATCCGATAGACACGGCATAACCCGGTTTATCCTCTGAAAACGGAAGGGTTCCGTCAATGGGATCGATACACCAGAAAGCAGACTTGGTCAGACGGCTGCCGTCATCACAGTCCTCTTCGGCAAGAATTCCCAGATCATATTTTTCAATACCGGGAGCCAGTTTCTCAAGTATAAGATTCTGACATTTAAGATCCACCTCGGTGAGAACCTGGGAGGCAAGATTATCTCCCCCTGCCTTCCATTTGACTTCTATCTGCTTTCCTCTATAACTTGCAATCAGCTTTCCTGCCTCAAGGGCGGCTTCCACCGCATTATCGCGAAGTTCAATCAGAGTATTATTATCTGTACTCATCGTATCTGTCATAAACTCTCCAGTATCTTTTGTGCCGCTCTTTCACTGTAGGAATTAAGTTTCCAGTGCCCGGGGCTCCAGCCCTTCAAAAAGCGGTGAAAATCGGTCCAGGCCCAGGGAAAAAGTGCTCTCCCTTCCTCCTCAACCTTCGCTGCATCAATATTTTTTCCATAGTGTAACAGAGCCTGTCTCATATATTCAAAATAGGAATCCAGAAGCTCTGATTCCTTTGCCTCACATTCTTCTTCATAAAAACAGCTCCCAATAAAGTAGGCCAGATCCTTCATCCCGGAACCTCCGCCCACATATTGAAAATCCACTGCGGCAGCCCGGCTGACCTTCCCCCGGGGAAAACAGAAATTGGCAAGTTTGGCATCACCGTGAACAAAGGTCTGATACCGGGCAGCCTTAAGCTTCCGGTCTATTAAAGGAGCAGCTTCTTTCAGTTTACGGTCTCCCAGGACAGCAAGCTCCTGGGGTCTTGTCTCCAGATGCCAGTACGTGCCGCATTCCCAGAGTCCCTCAGGAGTTTCATCCATAAAGCGTGCATGAAAATAGGCCAGCCAGCTGAGACATGCATGAATATCATCGTTATCCACAGACTGTCTGCGCTCCGGAAAACCGGCTGCATCCAGATCTTCGAGAACCATAACCACATCGTCTTCCCTGCTTTCCAGGGCATAACAGACTGGAACTCTGCAGAACTCATCACATCTGGAACTCCAATCACCATACCAGCGGGTCTCCACCTGATAGGAGTGGAGTTTTCTCTGATGGGAAAGGTCGGTATCCCATCCCCCGGGATGTCCTCCTGCAGCGGCTTCACGAAAACGCACATGCTTAACTATGACGGTTAAAGGAACATCTGTTCCTGTACCGCCGTCAAGTTCATATCGAATGATGCTGCCGTAGCCGCTCCATAATTTTTGAATTGTTTCAATTTCCCGGGCCGACCCGGCGCCGGTGGACTTGAGAATAATCTCTTTAACACTCATTTCAAATCAGAGGAGAACCTCTCTCCCCTCCCTGTCGGATTCAATCATGGCCTCAATAATCTTTACATCACGTACTGCATCTTCCTGCCTGAGCTGAGGTGTTGTACCGGCTGCAAGAGAATCAACAAAATCCTGCCACTCATCAAAGAATGTATCATCCCTATCCAGGGAAAATTCCTGAAGCGAAGCATCGGGTCTACGGAGAGTAATCAGACCGTCACTTATTGATAGAGATCCCTCTGTTCCAAAAACCTTCAAGGCCTCATCTCCATGACAGTGCTGCCAGCCCATATTGATGGAACTGATAACACCGGAATCATGAGTCAGAACTGCAAAGCCCGTATCCATGGTTCCCAATAAAGAATTGACCGAAGCTGTACGGGCAAAAACCTTTGTAACAGCACCGGCGATCTGCTGCAGATTATGAACAAAATGAACGCCACCATCCATGACATATCCTCCGGGATACTCATTGTTAGCCCGCCATTGGGTCTTATTAAACTTATTATCCACCTGCATAAATTGAAGCAGATTCCACTGCATTGAATGGATCTGACCTATGATGCCCGCCTTAATCATCTCTTGAGCTTTGAAAATTGAAGCTCTGTAATGGAAGTTTTCAGCCGTTCGGAAAAGAGCACCCCCCTCCTGATTGAGTCCAAGGGTCAACTCAGCTTCCGCCGAATTCAGAGCAGCCGGTTTTTCACAGAACACATTGAATCCTGCCTCCACACAAGCTTTGCTTACAGGATAGTTGAGAGGAATGGGAAGGGAGACAAGAACTGTGTCTATCTCATTCTCAGTGGATATCATCTCTTTCCAGTCTGTATATATTTTCAATTCCGGTCTTCCCAGGAGTGCGGCAGTTTTTTCCGCCTTGGGCAGGCTATGATTGCATAAAGCTTTTATCTCTATTTTATCTTTTAACTTAAGAAGAGCCGGGACATGTGCTTCCTGAGTAATAATTCCGCATCCGATGATGGCTAGTTTCATAATTTCCTCCTGAATTTCAAGGAATCATAGCATATCATAATACCTGAAAACATCCATGTTGCAGTGAATGGAGAAAGAAGAATATTTCTATTGGAGCATTCTTATTATTAATTTATATTTAGACAATGGAATACAGATTAAAACTATTCTCACTCAGAATTCTACCCCTGATTCTGGGTCTGACAGCAATGACTTTTACAGTAGCCTGCAACAGTCCCTATGCCGGAATAGGTGAAAAGCTGGACAGTTCCAGCTGGATTGATATAGAAGCAGACGGGGGAATTCCCTTTCTCAGATCCTTTGATGGCGGTAAGGGAATAGAAATACTTATCATGGAAGGCGAAGTTCTTACAGGGAATGATTTCGGTTCTCTATCCATAATAAGAGTCATGGATGCAGAGTTGCCGGTGAGCTCAGTTCCCAGGCTGGATATTCAGGTACTTCAGGGCAGTTATACAATTTCCCTTTCGAATGTAACATTTGACCTGAACAAGATGTATTCTCTCTCTTTCAAGGACACAGGAGGCGGCATAGTTACCGACAGCTCTCAAAGTGAATCAGAACTTGATGAGAGTCTCAGTTACAGCGGATTTATTAAAGATAATTCTGCCGGAGCAAAGACAGTTTCCTTCAGTGATGGAACAGACAGTTATATATTCCAGCGAATGGATATTACCATTGATAATATCATGAGGACTGATCAAAATGAGATGCAGAAGTCGGTCAATATACACAAGATTTATCAGATAAGCGGAATATTCGCTCCCCAAAGCAGAATACCCGGTTTCGGAGGAACTGATATGCTGAAGTATACGACAAAGACTGATTTCAGCAGCCTTATGAATACTGAAGATGGATCTCATTATATGGCCCTGCAGCTAAAACAGACATTGAAAGCAACTACAACTTTTTATTATAACGATGCCTGTGACCTGAAACCTTTCCGGCTGAACGGAGAATATGTCAGTGTAGCCAGTATGTCGGGAAGCGGTCCTCTATCGGGAATAGTTGATTTTACTATGGAAGGAAGTTCACAGCTCTGGAACTGCAGCATAGATTATAATGACATCTATGTTGAAAACACAGTTGCTGCTTCAGGGACCTACCTTCTGAGTATCGACGGAGGGGAGGCTCAAAGTATTCCTTTTGATAATGCTAATCCTGGAATACTGGATTTCTCTACAATCCCGTCAATTCCGATGACACCATGAGCAGCAGGAAAATGAACATGAAAATAAAACAATTACCCCTCTTAATTCTTTTCTTCTCCCTGATTGTGACAGTTCAGGCAAAGGCAGGGGATCAGTTTACGATCAGCCCGATTTACCTTCAAGATTTTATGAGAAATGATGCAGAGACTGGTTACAGATTTCATGGACCGGGAATCAATGCAAGTTTTTTCCGTGACGGAGCTCTGGATCTGAACTTTTCAGTGACAGCCGGTATCCCCGTAGTTCTGAGTGAAAACGGCAGTACTGATATATCCTACGACTATTACAGTAACCCTGCCTCCATACATCTGCTGGCAGGTCCTGTATGGTCATTTCCCATGGGTGAAATAATGATATTTGAACCCTCTCTGGGACTTCAGGCCGGCTTTATCAATCTCAAAGGTGCGGGATACAGCAGCCTGCAGTTTGCCCCCCTCGGAATAGGGACAGAACTCAGACTGAAGGCCAGAATCAATCCAAAACTGATGCTGGGCATGATGACCGGATTCAACTGGAACATAATAGATATGCTGCATTTTTCAGACCACGATACTGGCTATAGTGTGAGCGCAGGAATCAGTGCGGGATTTGAATTTGAATCCGGGAGAGTTAAAAGAAACAGAAGGAACAAAGAATGAAATGCAAAACATTCCACAGATCATTCTCTGTACTTCTACTGATTACAACCGCCCTTCTTCTGCCTGTATATCTCTCTGCCGAAGAATCACCCTATGAGTATCGCGTTCGTTTCAGCGACACAATGAAATTCAACAATCTCCATCTGGAACAGAATATTATCGATACATTCGAATTTGAGGGCACCCTTCACTGGACCGATTATACGGAACTCCACGCCCGTCTCAA
This sequence comes from Oceanispirochaeta sp. M1, assembly GCF_003346715.1. Taxonomy (NCBI): domain Bacteria; kingdom Pseudomonadati; phylum Spirochaetota; class Spirochaetia; order Spirochaetales; family Spirochaetaceae; genus Oceanispirochaeta; species Oceanispirochaeta sp. M1. The sequence continues at coordinate 57,794 of NZ_QQPQ01000011.1, read as the reverse complement.
GCTGGACAACTGGTCAGAATCTGTGGGTGGTATCCTCTTTGGAACAGTACTGGATCAGCGTTATGGCATGTCCCACAGTGAAATCTTCGATAAAAGCTATATCCGCTCCAACATCCTGGATGAAATTGGAATTGAAGGAGCCCCGGACCTGTCAATTCTGGGAGGATATAATGCAGGGGGAGTCCTCCATGAGGAGTGGACGGCATTTGATTTTGAAAACTACCGGCTGGCCGGGATCAGAGGAGTCGTATTCCAGAGTGATTTGGCTGTATGGAAAGATCTTTATCTTACTGCTGCCTTCAACCCCGCCCTGGGGAGCAGCAATACCGTATGGAAAGGAATAAACGGAGCTCTCTCGGAAAAGGCTGATATACTGACGGCTCTCTCATGGCGCAGCGATTCCTGGTGGACTGAAGTCTACTGGGACAGCTACAGCAACAGCGATGCCTCTCTGCAGGGTTCTGTGCTTTCAGTTTTCGGCCTGAGTTCCTATTGGAGTTCCAAGCCCTCTGACAATATAAAACTGAAGCTCAGTGAAAGAATAGAGTACGGATTAAACGAAAGCAATTCGGGTAAAGATCATTTGCGCTATGCCCTGGCGGCTGGATTTGATTTCAAGCTTCTCCACGGTCTGAACAGCAATCTTTCTTTCAATGGATTCTTTCTGGACAGAAAGGAGATGAATCTGGGATGGGATACGGAGCTGATGATAACAGAATACATTGGTTCAATACTGGCACTCGGGGGAATAAGGCTTGCGAACAGTCCTGATTTTATCTATGAAGCCGGTATCTCCGGACATTTTAATTACCTGAATCTGTACTTCGGCTACTCAGATCACAAGGAAGGAAATGAAGGTTGGTTTTCAGGAGCTTTTGATACGGTTCGAAACTCCGGTGGAGCTGCCTTTATCAGGCTCGATGTAGAGTACTGAGAGACAAATACAGCCTGAAGGTCATAACAGTTCGCCAATCATCTTGAGAATCTCATTCTCAGTAAAAGGTTTGTTCAGAATTCTATCGACTGAATCATTATTCAATTTTTTCTGCAGTTCCTCAGCAGAAAGATATAACGCATATGTTGAAAACCCATTCGGCCAGAACTCCCAATAAAAATGATAACCTATTCCCAAGCTGATTTCCCGGGGATCAGAAATTAAAGCAAATGTAACGGTTACATCAGATATGATACTGCAAAAACAATTATTCATTTAATAAGATAGGAAGATCCAGAATATTGCTCTTTAATCACTGGGGGAAAAATGGCAGAACAAATGAAAGTACGAACAAAATTACTGGGTAGTTTCATATTACTGATTCTTTTTACCATAATTATCGGTTATATGGGTATCCGTGGAATAAAGCAGATCAACTACCAGAATGAAATCAGTGCTCTGGCAAACAGATGTCTTGTAGATGCACAGGATGCACAGACAGCATCATTGCGCTATATCATTGACAAAGATGAATCATATATGGTTACAGCATCTGAGGAATCATCCAATGTTATCAGCCAGGCTCTGGAAGCTGAGAACCTGATGTTGAGTGAAGAGAATAAAAAACTTACTCAAGATCTTATTGCTGCTATGAAATCATATGAAAGCCATAATGTTGATTTTTTAACAAAGCAAAAACAAATCAATGAAGCAGGTGTTCGAAGAGCTGATGCAGCCTTCAAAATCCTTGAATATATTAAACTTATTATCAATTATGAAGAAACAAGACTTTTTGAAAATAATCGCTCAGGTACAATTACTGTTGTGGATGCCAAAAGACTCATTGGTCTTCAAGAAATAAGGAATGCAACAAATAGATTTCGCATCAACGCCTATCGGTATCAACGTTCCATAACCCAGGATGATAAAGACCTCTATTCCAGTGGATGGGATAAAGAGATTGAAATTGTTAGAACTTTACTGACTCAGGCGCAATCAATTTTTAATGATATAACGATGCTTCAATACCTGGACGACAGCCTGAAACTAATTGATGAATACCAGAAGGATGTTTTCTTTTACAGAGATCTTCAAGCAGAACAGATCCTGATTCAAAAAAGCCAAAGAGAAGAAGCAACCCTTGTTATGTCCGATGCAAGAGAAGTTCGAGATGGAGTTAGTGAGGTTATTAAAAAAGTAACAACTCAAGATACTACACTTGCAATAATTCTCTCCATAATCTCTGCAGCAATTGGAATCTTTATTGCTGTCATTTTGACCAGGTCCATAACATTTCAGCTGGGTGGAGAACCTCATGAAATAGTAGACGTCTGTACAAGGATTTCCGAAGGTGATCTGACCATGGATTTCCCCGAAAGAAAACTGACGGGAGTCTATCAGACCATGAAGGATATGACCGATCATCTGACAGTCATTGTCACCGATATTGTATCAGCAGCAGATCAGGTGGCATCCGGAAGTGAACAGGTCTCTCTCTCTTCACAGGAAATATCTTCAGGAACCAATAAACAGGCTTCCAATATGGAAGAAGTATCTGCATCCATCGAAGAGCTTAACTCCAATATTCAGCAGAATATGGATAATGCACAGCAGTCCAACATAATGGCAAAACAGGTATCTGCAGAATCACAGGAAGGCAGTGATGCCGTAGCTGAAACTGTAACAGCCATGAAAAATATTGCCGAAAAGATCTTTGTTATCGAAGATATTGCCCGCAGCACAAACATGCTGGCACTAAATGCCGCCATTGAAGCCGCAAGGGCCGGGGAAGCAGGTAGGGGATTTGCCGTTGTAGCCTCTGAAGTCCGCAAACTTGCCGAATCAAGCGGTACTGCTGCCAAAGAAATTACCGAGATATCTAATAACAGTGTTCACAGAGCAATAGCCGCACAAAAGAAGATTCAGGAAATTGTCCCCTCAATGCAGAAAACAGCAGACCTGGTAGAAGAGATTTCCATGTCCAGTAAAGAACAGAACCAGGGTGCCGGCCAGATAAATGGAGCAATAGTCCAGCTGGATACAGTAATTCAGCAGAATGCATCTGCCAGTGAGGAACTTGCTTCAATGTCGGAAGAACTCCTGTCACAGGCCACCTCAATGAAATCAACCATCGGATTTTTTAAGCTTAAAGGCATGAAATCTGAAACTCATAAGAAACAGAATGTTATTGAATATTTACCTGAAACAAAGCCTGCCGTCGTCTCCGGGACTTCCTCCTATCCCGAGACCCCCAGGCAGAGAATAACTCCAACCGCTACTTTGAGCGCGGGAATCGAAGAGTCAGAAATGGCTGAGGCCGACTTTGAAGAATTTTAATTTTCAAATTATTTTTCGGTCTTGAAATCTTTTGCCCCGGATCAGTGTGATGGTCCGGGGCCTTTTATTTATAACAATTTCTAAAATCCCCACAATGAGAGATTCAAAGTGCTTTCAATTTCAGCTTCGGCATCATCAGGGAGCAGAGGAAAAAAATCCAGTCCCGTCGCCTCTTCAGCCTCATCTATGGTCAGGGCAAACTCTTCAAGATCCCCCTCCCGTCTTCTATTGGGAAGAATAAAGGCAATGCCCTTTAATTCTGGTTCTCTATAATCAAGAATCACCTTGTAGTAATAATCGGGTACAGCGACCCTATTGGGCCCTATCACAGGATAGGAATCTTCGGTAAGAACCGGCCCTGTCACAATATAGACAGCCTTATTCTCCACAGCCCATTTACGAACCTTCCCCTCAAGCTCCTTCCAGATACCCCGGTTCAAACTGGGACTCTGGGGGCTCATATTACTCATATAAAAGGAGTCCGCCATGGACTGGGCCGTCATCTTCATATCCGCCGCAGGAGCCAGATGCCCCCTGTCATAACCCGAGCCCTTGTAATCCTTCAAACTCGCCGAAGCTGTGCTCACTTCCGGATCAGAGCGAAAAGCATCCTTACGGTCTACCTGACCCTCGACCTCTTCCAGGGTCAGCTCATAGGCAACCCAGTCGGCCTGCTCAAAAGCCTCATTATATTGAAGAGTATAAAATTCCCTCTCCACCACAGCATCAGGATTCGTTACAAAAGGAATCTCGAGAGACTGGGACTGGGCAGACAAAAATCCACCAGTGATCAAAAGCAAAAATGTACTGATTTTCCAATTCATAAAAACAAAATACCCCGAATCTGAGTTTTATCAAAGTTCTTCTTAGTGAATTACTCGGCAGCACCCTGATGCCGGAATACCGGCTCCAGGGCCGGGCTCTCCACTCTAGCTCCTGTCCCTGCGGGTATTCTCCGGCTTGTTCCACGCCGCCGGACCCGCCGGGGAGCTGCCGATTCGATCCCTTGCTGAGAAATACAGCTGATTTAAGAACTGTTTTTTTTTAAGAATAAACAGGATAATAGAGAGAATGAGATCAGTTTATTCCCACGGGAAGCGACGACGCAGTAGAAAAACGAAGCTCAGCCTGAACCGGCTTTTAAACCGTCAGCCTAAAACAATAAGAAAACACCCTCATTATGAACTGATGATCAATCACTATCTGGCATCTGAAAAACTGCAGAAACTGAAGATAAACAGACAGTGTTACCGCCTCCTGGATAAAGCGATTATCACAGTGGAAAACCTGCCCAATCTCTACCGAACATACAAAGTACCACAGGACCCGTTCTTCCCTCTCTTTATCACAATAAAAAAGGATTACCTCGCTGAGAGACTGAAGAAAATAGAAGAGCGGGAAAAATACATACTGGTCCAGATGAAAAAACTTCCAAGAGAAAAACGAAAAGTACTGCGCTTCCTGGCCGAATTGGAGGAGAGTATAAGCCCCGGTGGAACACGGCAGATATGGGGAAAAAAAATCTATCCCGGCAGTATGAAAAGATCTCGTGAGATACTTAAGATTTCTGAAAGCGAGTGGACAGAGATACTGGATGGATATTTTGAATCTCTCAGTCTGAAGTATCCCGTATTTTCAAAGAGCCGGGAAAAGGTTTCAGCCTCTCTGTTTCTCCGGATAAGACCCTCTTTGAATCCCCTGGGCTTCCCGTCAAAAGAGACTGTTAATAAATCTTATAGAAAGCTGAGCCGCAGCTATCATCCCGATTCCGGGGGTGATGCATCCCTCTTTATCCGGCTGCAGAACAGCAGAGACTTATTGATAAAAAATATTAAAGAATAAAAGAATCAGGACTGGCGTCCCTATACTGCTTCCAACGCTCGAGGAATTCCGGGCGTCTAAGATTCTCCGCACCGATCCTGGTTTTGTACTCCATATTGGGATGTCCCAGGTTCCAGAATGCAAAGCCCTTCTCCTCCAGAAGACGGGCCAGTAGAAACAATTGAAGTGTACCGCTGCCCCTGGGCCCCTTATCTCTTTCAGAGAATCCGCTGAGACTTGTGTAGATGCTTCCGATCCGATATCCCAGTTCCCCGGCCAGAAGAGATCCATCAAAATCATAAAGCTCCACAGAAATAGCTTTACATGCCAGGGGACACTCCCTTTTATTCAGAGTCCGTAGAATATCCGCATACTTATCAGTCAGCCAGCAGGGATTATGATAAGACATAATCTTTCCCAGAACCTGCTCAAAATCACTATTGATTGACAGTTTAAAGACTCCGGACTCAACCTGGGGAAGAAGTTTTTTCACCTGTCTGGACATATGCAGATTCTTCCAGTCCAACACGGCATAGGACCTCTGCATTTCCGGCAGGAGGACAGAGCGTCCATCCTCCAGAGGATAGGTGATAGAGATCATTCCTTCATAGGCCAGGCGGCTGTAAAAGGAGGGAGACCAGTCATCACTCCAGTATAAATGAGACTCATCATGATTATGGATAAAATCAAGGACTCCCCTTTTACCCAGATCCTTTTCATCAAGTTTAAAAATTTCAGACATAAGAGATATTCAGCTTATACCATAGAATCAGAGGCTTACAACTATTTTCAAAAATAAAATCCTGAAGAGGGAATCAACAAAGTAATTTTGCTTTCTTTTGAAACAGACACGCTGTACAATATAGCTACCATGAGCAATGTAATAGATCTACTTCTTGAAACCGAACAGAAAGCCAAAGACATCGTTGAAGCTGCCCGTGATAAAGTGCGGGATGTACAGCAGGAAGCCGACAAAAAATCAGAAGAAATAGTAAAGAATGCCCGGCAGGAAGCACTTGTTCTTCAAAGAGAATCTGCCGAAAAAACCAGACAGGAACTTGAAGATAAGAAAAAATCTGTGGTTGTGGAACTGGAAGAGAAACAGAACAATCTGCTCAGTGAAAAAACAGAACTTCTGGACCTTGCTGCTGAAGATGTATTCAAACTGCTGATCACTCCCGAATATGAGAAGGTGTAGGTTCTGATCCCATGTCTAAATACTTAAACCGCTACAGCTTCATCAATGCCAAACTCAAGACAAGAATGGACTTCCTTCTGAAAGAAAGTTTTTTACAGAAACTTGAAGACAGACCCAACCTGAATGAAGCTATGCTGATGCTCAAACCGACCCCCTACGGAATGATGGAAACCATATATGAACAGACGGGTGATTTAAAAATGGCGGAGAAGGAACTGAGAAAAAAAGAGATAAGTTTCTACATGGAACTGAAAAAAAATACGGATGAACTCCTTTCTGGATTTCTGGATATCTTATTGATCAGGTTTGATATAGAAATATTAAAAGACTGGATCAGACTCTGGTTTGACAGCAGGATACGCAAGAGAGATATCTCCGCACTGACCCCTTATATGATCCGCATCAAGGTCCTCTCAAATATTGACCCTGAGACCCTTCTTGCCTGCAGAAATGAAGAGGAACTTTATGCCTATCTCTGCACTTTGGATTTATATAAAGCAGTTTTTGAGCGCTATCTGGAACGCCGTGAAGCTCTGAACAGACTCTATGATCTGGAACGGGATCTCGACAGGCTCCGTTTCAGAAAAATTCTTGCATACAGTGAACTTTTTCCTGAACCAGACAAAAGCATCATCCGGAATATGACCAGTATGGAAATTGACTTTGAGAATATGCTTCATCTGGTCAGAATGGCTGAAACCCTTCCCCTGGATAAGATTCTCAATGATATGATTGAAGGTGGAAGATCGTTAGTTTCAGCCAAAGCCACCATGAAGACCTCTGAAGAAAAGATACTTGAAAGGACTCTCTCTTCCTATGGGAGCATGGGTACGCTCCTGCTAAGTGAAGGAAGTAATCCCTCTCAGAAGATGGAGATGATGGAAGCCATATTTACAGAAATTGAAAAAAAAGAATCTGAGAAGCTTCTCCGGGGATCTCCCTTTAATATTGGAATAATGCTGATCTACTTTATCCGCAAAGGAAGAGAGTGCCAGCGCCTGGTAAGTCTGCTTAACGCCATACAGTACAAATCACAAAGCATGGGAAGGGGAGAAAAATCATGATTCTGAGCTCAAAGATGAATCACCTTACAGCTGTGGTGACCCGTGCTCATATGGACAGTGTAACCACTGTACTGCTGCAGATGGGTGTGATGGATTTTATTAAAACAGAAGAAATCCCTTTTTTGCGTGATCAGAGACTTCAGAGTCTTGAAGTCAACGAATCAGCCGCACGCATGGCCGAAAGCCGACTCAGGATTGAAACTTTACTGAGGTCCGCCGACCTCCTTCCTGTGATGGGAGATGAAATTGAGGCGAGTAGTAATGACTCCCTGGATAAAATAGAAAAAATGCTGGATGCCCTTTCAAATGAACAGCAGGGATTCAGGGATAAACAGCAGGAGATACAATCAGAAATCAACAGACTTCTGGATATGAAAAGACAGGTAGACCTCTTTGGAGATGAAAAGGCCCTTATTGAAAGAGCCGAAAAAGGTGTTTCAGGGTACTCCTTTCTCTTTCTGGAGACAGGGAGTGTTGAGAGTAAAATGCTTCAGGGTCTGCAGGATTCCCTCTCTTCCCTGACAACTGTGGTAATTGAAACTGTTTCTCAGAATAAAAGAAGCCACTGCATCATCATGGGGATGAAGAAGGACCAGAGTGAGATACAGAAGCGTCTTGAATCCGCCTCCTGGATCAAAGGCCCCCTGCCTCCCGAAGCTGCCGCCAGTCTGAACAGTGACAAAGCCAATAACAGAGCCTCCGGTGATGTTGATATCAGAGTAGGCGCACTGAAAAAGTCACAGGATGAAATCAAGGAGAAATCCAGGGAATATATAAGAGGTAAAATCGAGTGGCTTCAGTCCACCTGGTCCGACCTGCACATCAGAGAACTTTATCTTAAGATTCAGTCATACTTCTCCTCCTCGGAAAGCTGTATTCTTTTTAACGGCTGGGTACCCGAAGAACACAGAGAAGAACTGGATAAAAGAGTCAAGGAGGCTGCAGAAGGTCACTGTCTTCTGGACTGGCATGATACGGTCTGGGTAGATAAGACAACAGAGGGGCGTCTGACTCCCCCCGTGGAGATGAAGAATCCCAGAGCCTTCAGGCCCTTTGAAATGCTTGTCAAAAATTTCGGGACCCCTGCCTACGGGACAATTGATCCCACTCCTCTGGTTGCAGTCAGCTATCTGGCGATGTTCGGTCTGATGTTCGGAGATGCAGGACACGGACTGATACTTATCCTGGCCGGTCTGGGGATGATTATCAAGGATAGAAAGCAGGGAAAAGAACCTAAGAACCTGTATACCCTCATTATCTACTGCGGCGGAGCTGCGGTTGCTGCGGGAGTACTCTTCGGTTCCTACTTCGGATACTCCTGGTTTCCCCCTCTCTGGTTTAACTATCATGCGGTTGTTGCAGGACATTCCAGCGGCCATGAAGCAATAAACAATATCTATGACATTCTGCTCATCACAATCTGGTTTGGAATTGCCGTTCTGGGTCTGGGAATTGTCCTAAATATCATCAACTGCATCCGGAAAAAAGACTGGGTCAGGCTTATTTTCAATAAGGCCGGAATTCTGGGGGCCTGGATGTATGCCGCCGGTGTCTATACTGCTTTTGTCTTTGTAGAAAACGCTTACAAAACCTTACCCTCTTCCACTGTACTGACATTAGGTCTGGGACTGCCGGCGCTTCTCCTCCTTTTCAAGGAACCTGTAGAACATATTCTGGAGGGTCATCACTTCTCACTCAAGCCCTCATCATTGATGAACCTTTTTATGGAATGGATGGTGGAGCTGCTGGAGATATTCTCGGGCTACCTTGCCAATACACTCTCCTTTATGAGAGTTGCGGGTCTCGGGATTGCACATGTCAGCCTGATGACCGCCTTTTTTCAGATGGCCGATATGGCCCCACCGGCAGGGGGAGTATTAATCCTTCTTCTGGGCAATGCACTGGTAATAGCACTTGAAGGACTGTCTGCAGGAATTCAGTCCCTCAGGTTGAATTATTATGAATTTTTTTCCAAATATTTCAACGGAACGGGACGGGCCTATGAGCCTATATCTTTAAAATCCCGTTTAGGAGGTAGTAGTGAATCTTAAGCAGAAATTATCCCTGCATCTGTCAGCCCGGGTGGTCGTAATAACGGCTATGTTCCTGATTCTCGGCCTTGTAGGACTCCAGAACCTGAGTGCCGAAGAGGCCCAGCCTCAGGAAGCAGCCGCAGCATCATACCAGGTTCAGTCCTTTGGACTCATGGCTGCCGCTCTGGCCTTTGCGGCAGCAGCCATCGGTGCGGGAATTGCCATCAGCCATGTAGGTTCTGCCGCCATGGGTGCCATAGGTGAAAAACCCGAGATTGCAGGGCAGGCCCTGATATTCGTTGCTCTGGCCGAAGGTATCGTTGTCTTCGGGTTTATTACGGCCCTGATGATTCTCGGTAAAATCTGAAGGATTTTTATGAAATATTTCGTTATCGGTGATGAAGATACTGTTCTCGGATTCGGCATGGTCGGAGTAAGAGGACGGCAGGTGACAACCGCAGAGGAAGCTGAACAGGCCCTCAGTGAAGCCATGGAAAATGCCGACATAGGCATAATCCTCATCAACGAAAGACTGGCGGAATTAGTTAGACCCCTGGTTGACAGTTTTGTGTTCACCAGACAGTTTCCCCTTATCCTGGAGATTCCTGACCGTATGGGCCGGGTGGAAGGGAAACCATCTTTAAAAGAACTTGTAAATGAAGCAATCGGAATCAAGCTCTGAACTCCTGAGGAGCATTCTGCAGTCCGCAGAATCCGAAGCCCGAACCATACTGGAAACAGCGGACAGCCGGGCGGAAGAAACAGTAGACAGCGCCCGTGAAAAGGCAGCAAAAATCCTCAATGAAGCCGACAAAAAGGCCCTTGCCCATAGTAAGGAAGTAAAGAAGAACAGCGGCTCCAGTCTCAGTCTTCTGCAGAGCAGACAGGAACTCAAGAACTCATCGAAACTCTATAGTGAAGTACAGAACAGGGTTAAAATAAGGCTGAAAGGCCTTAATGAGTCCGATTCCTACAGAACCCTCCTTAAAGGGTTTGTCCTGGAAGCGGCTCTTGGGCTGATCGAGAGCTCTGAAGAGGGTGATTTTATTATCAACGGCGGCTCATTGGAGAGAAATCTGATGGACGACCGCTTTCTGAAAGAGGTAAAAGAGGAACTGAAGAAACGCTTCGGCATAGATCACGGTTTTGTCTTCTCCTCTGCAGCAGTACTCCCTGAACGGGGTGTAGAAATTACGGACAGCAGTGGACGCTGGGCTTTCCGAAACAGCTTCAGCGCCCGAATGCTCCGCTATGAAGATGAAATCAGAGAACTCATCGATGCCCGGCTTCATGATGAGGAGAACTTATGAGCGAACGTATAGCCGGCAGGGTCAAAAGAGTAAACGGCCCCGTTATAGAAGCCTCAAATATTTCCGATGCCCTGATGATGGAGATGATCTTTGTGGGCGAACAGAGACTAGTAGGTGAAGTAATCAAACTTCACGGAGATAAAGCCGTAATACAGGTATATGAAGATACAACCGGTGTAGCACCGGGAGACAATATTTATGGATCGGGAGAATCCCTGAGCGTAAGCCTGGGCCCCGGACTCATGGGAACAATCTATGATGGAATCCAGCGTCCCCTGGAGTCCCTCTTCGCCCAGTCAGGTGTGTTTATTGAAAAAGGACTGAGCTACTCTTCCCTGGATATAGAAAAGGTCTGGGACTTTACCCCTCTGGTACATGAAGGTGATTTTGTAAGTCAGGGACAGATTATAGGAACTGTGCAGGAGACCCAGAGGATTGAACACCGCATATTGATTCCTCCCGGAATCAATGGGAAGATCCGCAGCATTGCGGCGGCAGGCTCCTATAAAGTCACTCATAAGATCGTGACGATTGAAGGCGATACAGCTGATCAGAAAGCGACAGACCTTACAATGGTGCAGAACTGGCCTATCAGAAAACCCCGCCCCACTGCGGAACGCAAGCCCCTTAACATCCCCCTTATTACCGGACAGAGAGTCATAGACACCCTCTTTCCCCTTGCCAAGGGCGGAACTGTGGCCATCCCCGGAGGATTCGGCACGGGTAAAACCATGACCCAGCATGCCATCGCCAAGTGGTGCGATGCGGATATTATTGTCTACATAGGATGCGGGGAGCGGGGCAACGAGATGACCGATGTTCTCAACGAGTTTCCCGAGCTTATAGATCCCTCAACCGGACGAAGTCTGATGGAGAGAACCATTCTGATTGCCAACACCTCCAATATGCCGGTTTCCGCAAGAGAAGCCAGCATCTATACGGGGATCAGCATCGCAGAATACTACAGAGACCAGGGTTACCATGTGGCTATTATGGCCGACTCCACATCCCGCTGGGCCGAGGCCCTCAGGGAACTCTCAGGAAGAATGGAAGAGATGCCTGCAGAAGAGGGATTCCCCGCCTATCTGCCTACTCGAATCGCCGAATTCTACGAAAGAGCCGGTTATATGGAGACCCTGTCGGGCAGAGAGGGCTCCGTATCCATCATCGGTGCTGTGTCTCCTCCGGGAGGCGACTTTTCTGAGCCCGTTACCCAGCATACAAGACGTTTTGTCCGCTGTTTCTGGGGACTGGACCGGCAGCTGGCCAATGCCCGTCACTATCCCGCAATCGGCTGGCTGGACAGTTACAGTGAATACCTGAATGATATCAGCCCCTGGTGGGAAGAGAGGGTCGGTCCCGCCTGGGCCGAGGATCGCAGAGAGATCCTCGAACTTCTGCATAAAGAGGTACGTCTGCAGCAGATCGTAAAACTGGTTGGCCCCGATGCCCTCCCCGACAGCCAGAGGTTTATCATCGAAGTCTGTACAGTTTTTAAGAATGCCTTTCTGCAGCAGAATGCCTTTGACGACATTGACCGTTATTCCACAGCCGAGAAACAGATGCGCATGCTGGCAATAATTCTCTGCTACTGGAGAAGAGGAAACGAAGCTATCCGCCGGGGTGTAACCATTGTAAAACTCAGAAGAATGAAGGTACTCCAGGAGATCATCAAGATGAAACTGACAATTGCCAATGACAAGGTTGAGAAATTCGACCGTCTGGAAGCAAAACTGGAACGCTCACTGGATCGTCTGGGGGCTATCTATGGATAAGGATCTGAAGAAAAAGCTCTTAAGCGCCAGAGAATATGTAGGAGTGGATCAGATAGAAGGCCCCCTGGTCTTTGTGAAAAACACCCATCCTGTGGGTTACAGAGAACTGGTGGAGATCCGGGACCGTCAGGGAAATATCCGTCTGGGAACCGTATTGGATACCTCTGATGAAGTAACCGTAGTCCAGGTATTTGCAGGAACCTCGGGTCTGAATATGCCCGATACCCGGGTCAGCTTCAAGGGAGAACCCCAGACTCTGGGTGTCAGTAAGAAGATGCTGGGCCGTGTATTTAACGGACTTGGCCAGCCCATAGATGGGGGTGCCGCTCCCCGGGCCGTCAGACAGACAGATGTAAACGGCAGGCCTATTAATCCTGTAGCCAGAGAGTATCCCAGAAATTTCATACAGACTGGAATCTCTGTCATTGATGGGATGAACACACTGATCCGCGGTCAGAAACTCCCCATATTTTCGGGCAACGGACTCCCCCATAATGAGCTGGCAGCCCAGATCACAAGACAGGCCAAGGTTAAGGGTCAGGATACGGACTTTGCGGTGGTCTTTGCCGCCATGGGTGTCAAGCACGATGTGGCACGTTATTTTATCGACTCCTTTGAAAAATCGGGTGTACTGGAAAAAGTTGCCCTCTTCCTCTCCCTGGCTGATGACCCTTCAATTGAAAGAATCATCACACCCCGAAGTGCCCTCACACTGGCAGAACACCTCGCCTTTGACGAAGGGATGCATGTGCTTGTGGTGATGACGGATATGTCAAACTACTGCGAATCACTGAGAGAGATCTCAACACTGCGCGGTGAAATACCCTCAAGAAAAGGATATCCCGGATATCTCTATTCAGACCTGGCAGAACTCTATGAAAGATCTGGAATGCTCAAGGGATTCAAGGGCTCCATCACACAGCTCCCCATCCTGACCATGCCCAATGACGATATATCCCATCCCATTCCCGACCTCTCGGGATATATAACCGAGGGACAGATTGTATTTGAACGGGACATGCATGCCAGAGGACTCTACCCCCCTGTGGCCGGACTTCCCTCCCTCTCCCGTCTGATGAAGGACGGAATTGGAGTTGGAATGACCCGGGAAGACCATCCTCATCTGGCCAGCCAGCTCTTTGCCGCCTACAGCTATGTAAAGGATGTACGGAACCTGGCCTCGGTTATCGGAGAAGAGGAACTCACTCCCCTGGATCACCAGTATATGGACTTTGGAGAACACTTTGAGAAGAAATTCATCAACCAGAGATCCGATGAAGACAGAAGCATAGAAGAGACCCTGGACAGAGGATGGGAAGCCCTGAGCCTTCTGCCTGCAGAAGAGCTGCACAGAGTCACCGAAGAAGAGATAGACGAATATTACGGTACGATTGCCGCCAAAACACCCGAGGCCGGAATCAAATGAGAAAGAACACGGCCCCCACCAAGACAAACCTCATGGCTCTTAAAAACGAACTGAAGTTTGCCAGTCTGGGACATGAGCTGCTGGATCAAAAGAGGAACATCCTTGTGATGGAGCTTCTCAATCTGGTGGATCAGGCAGTGGATTTCCAGGAGAAAGCCGATAAAACACTGACCACGGCCTTCAGCTCTCTTGAGGATGCTGCCCTGGATATGGGTAAACGTCGTCTTTTGACACTATCCAGTGCCATAAGAGTGGAATCAGAAGTGAAGCTGAGCCAGAGAAAGGTGATGGGCGTATCCCTCCCGGTCGTTCAAACCGAATACAGTGGAGAGGCCCCCTGGTACTCCCCCACCGGAAACAGCTATCACGTTGATATGGCGGTAGATGATTTCCGGAAAGCCCTGGAGATGACGGGGAAACTGGCTGAACTCAAGATATCCATCATGCGTCTGGCGAGGGAGGTCAAAAAGACAATCCGCAAGGTTAATGCTCTGGAGAAAATTGCCATCCCCGATCTTGAGGAGACAGTGGCTCATATTCAGAATAGACTGGAAGAAAATGAACGGGACATGCTCATTCTTATGAAGCGTGTTAAAAGTAGACTTGAAAGTAAAAGGATGAACCCTTAACCTAGGGAAAGGACAGAAAAAATGGCAGGACCAATACAAAACATTCTGGTTTATGTAGACGGAAGCGAAGAATCGGTCACGGCGGCGGAATATGCTGTCTGCCTTGCAAAAAAAACGGGTGCAAAATTAAGTGCCGTCTATGTTGTTAATACAAGAGCTCTGAACGACCTGGTCAAATCCCGGATCTTTATTGCCTCGGAAGAACAGGAATACCAGGAAGACCTTGAAAATGATGCCCAGAAATATCTGGACCATGTAAAGGAACTGTCCCATAAAAAAGGTCAGGCAGTGGAACTGTACCAGAAAAACGGAGCCATCCATTCGGAGATAAAACATCTTGTGGAAGACCTGGATGCAGACCTTCTGATTATCGGTGAACTGTCCAAGATTCAGAGCCGTAGAGATGAGTTCTACAACGAAGTGGAAAGGGCCATGCGCTCTGTATCCTGCTCTGTACTGATAGCAAAAGACGAGGACCTTATTTGGTCCCAGTACGAATCTCTCGTATAATATATTTAAAGGAAAATGACATGAGTATACTTGAACTGATATCCGAAGACTGCATAAAGGTTCCTCTTGAAAGCAGGAGGAAAAACGATCTGCTCCATGAAATGATAGACATGCTCAAAGACGCAGGAAAGATAGAAGATGCCGACACTATCTACCAGGCTGTCAGCAGCCGGGAAGATCAGGGCAGTACCGGACTGGGAGAAGGCATCGCCATTCCCCATGCTAAAACAGATGCAGTTTCAGAGATGACCCTGGCCATCGGCATCTCCCCGGACGGGATAGATTTCGAATCTCTGGACGGAGAGGATGCTAAGGTTTTCTTTATGATTCTTGCCCCCTCAAATAAAGCCGGACAACACATTGAAGCCCTCTCCGAAGTGGCAAGACTCACCCGCTCAGCCGCCTTTATGAGGACTCTGATCCACTCGGAAAATGCCGCAGAAGTCCTGGAGCTCTTTCAGGAATAGTCCGGCATTCCCAGTGCAATAAGTTCAGCAGTAATCATTCAGTCTCAGTGATTATCTCTTCATCATTTTTATCAGATTCTGAAGGATCGGGAGGATAAACCAGAGAGGCGCTGAGAGCTCCCGAAAAAAGAGATGCCAAACCCAGGGCAGCTATACCTCTCACAAGTCTCTCATTATCTTCCATGTCTATAGTTTGTTTTTCTGAAACATCTGATTCATTCATCACTTTATTTTCCTTACAAATATAAAATCATTCAGAAAGTAATTATGCAAAGACTGTGCCAATAGTGAATAAACCTTGATTTTAAGACTATTGATCCTAAAGAACTGGGATTTACCCCGATTACTGGTAAAATCGACCTATGGAGCTGAGAAGCGGATTTAATATAGAGACAGTGCATTGTATGCAGCCAAGGATACAGGGCGTAATAAATGTGTTGTATACACAGCTTCCAAATCCCTGTGAAAGATGCTGATAGGAAAATTATTAAACCGGGATAAAACAGTCTCAGTTATCCATCGTTCCTGTCTATATATAATTATTGTCAATAGAACTGCCGCTGAAACCATCATAAAAGAATAAACACCAAGAGTTAATATCAGATTATACAAAGCTTTTTTTTCTCCTTACTTTGTATAGGATACAGACCTTATATGTCATAGTACGGCATGCATATTGAGATATTTGATATTTATTTTATTTGAAGAATCTGAATGACTAAGCCGACATCTCCGGGATAATCAGAGCAAACATAACCCTTAATACTCCGCCCATCATCCTGCTGATAGGGAGAATCTCCACATCCAGAGTTCTGTTGATCAGGAGAATTGCAAGAAGGATATAAACTCCCCAGCGATTGTAAGATGTAACAAACCCAGTCTTTTTATTGAATATTGCCGTTACAACTCTGGAGCCGTCCAATGGAGGAATAGGAATCAAATTGAAGAGAAAAAGGAGAATATTGATAATCAGAACATACTGGATAACTGTCACTACGGCTTGGGTTCTCATAAAATCTAAAGCATCATTGAGATAAACAAACCTGAGAAGGAGTGTAAAGAGGATGGCTATCAGCAGATTTGAAAAAGGTCCTGCCAGTGAGGTCAGTACCAGACCCGGATATTTCTTTTTATAGCTCTCAATATCAATATGCACCGGCTTTGCCCAACCGAAACCTACTGTGAGGAGCATCAGGGTTCCCCAGAGATCAAGATGCTTAAAGGGATTGAGGGTCAGCCTCCCTTCCAGACGGGGAACAGGATCTCCCTGTAGAGAAGAGACCCAACCGTGAAAAAACTCATGAACCGCCAGGCTCATCAACAGGATGGGAACCAGAAAAATCAATTCCGTAATAGACAGACTGAACAGCATTTATGACCTCACTTGATCCTGATTATAGCAGGATTTCTACAGAGTGAAACCAATTCATGCTGCTCTTCAAATAAAAAGAAATAGACTCAATCCTTCAATCAGCAAATCAATCTGCCTTTTTTAGCCAACTGCATGAATGTATTAGAGAACAGACCATCGTCGGTCTCCCGGATAACTCAGACACAAAGATCCTTCCAATGAGTGACTCCATCAATCACCTGGGTAGGCTCCAACCCTTTATCCTCCCATTTTTTCACAACATATTCCACATCCTGAGGACTCAATAAAATGATGGTGATCATATCAAAACGTACATACATTATGAAGCAGACAAAGAAGATGAAGCCTCGCTTCCAGTGGAGTATTCCCTTTTAAAAGGCTCAGACAACCATCCCGGATAATCATCTTTCTGAGAAGTGCAACTCCCCTGGTTCTGGCTTTCTGAATCTTAAAGTTTAAAAGTCTCTCCAGGGAAGAAGCCCTGAATCCATCCAGTGTAAGATTCAATGCATGTTTTAGAAAGATATCCGGAATATCATCGGGTTCATACTCATCATATATACCAGGAAGACCTATACGGGCCGTTGTTTCATGGAGCTTAAGGATAAAGTCTATAAGGGGTCTGAGACTATCCTTCTCCTCTTCTGAGCAGATGCAATTATCCTGAAGTATCTGAGGAAAGGGGGGAATCTCATAAGAACTGTCAGGGTTATCCCGATTTCTTTTGTAGGGGGAGCTCTTTTCCAGCCAGGAATCAAGAGTTTGATCTGCCCGGCGTTCCTTAAAGTTGAAAATTTGAGTCATATTATTTTACTGACCTCCTTGGATGATATAAATACAGCATAGGAGGTGAATATGTCATTCTATGGCACACATGCAGATAAAAAAGATCGCTCCAATAAAAAAGCCCGCTCCAATAAAAACCGCCCCCTTTACCTGTCTGGGCACGGCAAATGAAGGTCCTTAAAACTGATATCATATGTGATATCACAATCCCAGGCATGCTGGACTTCCTAAAAGCGATATCATATGTGATATCACAATCAGCCCCTTTTAAAGAAAAAACTTAACTTAATATGTTGAAATAACCCCTTTTGATGACTGAGCAAAGACTGTATTCCTGATATAATCCTCAAACGATTCCCCCTGCATCAGAATAAGGATTAAAAATGGCTCCAGAGACAGACAGTAACATTACTAAAGAAGATATCGACAAATGCATTGAGGTTCTCTCTTCTCTGGCCCAAAACAATGATCAGTTTGCTCTTCTACCTGATGAGCAGAGAATTGAACTTATGAAGGCTGCGGGAATCGTCTCCAAGCCCGACAGCCTGCAAAGAAAGCATAGAACCAAGCTGATCCGAAAAATGGAAAGGCAGAAGATTGTCAAAGAAGAGAGAAAAGCCAGAGCCTCCACCGGAATACGCCTGGCAAGAGAAGCGGATGTATTTACAGCACCTGCTCAGCTGCAGCTCTGTGAGAATCCGGACGATACCAAAGAAGACCGGAAACTCCACTCTCCCAGAAACTGTTATGTCTGTAAGGCTGAATTTACGGCTCTTCACTCTTTCTATGATTCCATGTGCCCCAGCTGTGCGGAATTTAATTACCAGAAAAGATTTCAGAGTGCTGACTTAAGCGGTCAGGTAGCTCTGATTACAGGTTCCCGACTTAAAATCGGATATCAGGCAACTCTGATGATGCTGAGGGCTGGAGCAACAGTAATAGCCACAACCCGCTTCCCCGCTGATTCAGCTCTGCGCTATGCCAAAGAACCGGGATACAAAGAATGGGGTGATCGCCTCCATATATATGGCTTGGATCTTAGACATACACCCAGTGTCGAGATGTTCTGCAGCCATATTGAGGAAACCTACAGCCGTCTGGATATACTGATCAACAATGCAGCCCAGACTGTACGAAGGCCTCCCGGATTCTATACACACCTGATGGAAAATGAGAAAAAACCAATCCAGGAACTACCTGCAGAGGCTCAGTCCCTTATGATGAATTTTCAGGACTGTATAAAAAAACTTGATTCCTTCCACTGGGCAAAACAGGATACATCCATGCCAGTTTCATGGAATGGAAACAAACCCGCCATGGGTCTGAGAGACTCGGCTCTTCTTTCTCAGATACCCTATACACATGATGAGAATCACAGTGTGGAAGAAGTATTTCCTGAAGGGAAACTTGATGTGGATCTCCAACAGGTTGATCTTCGCAAAACAAACAGCTGGCGCCTTAAACTTGGTGAGATTCAGACAGCAGAGATGCTTGAGATCCAGCTTGTTAATGCGGTAGCCCCTTTTGTTCTGTGTAACAGACTCTCCACTATGATGAAAAGAGACAACACGGGACAAAAGCATATTGTTAATGTAACGGCCATGGAAGGGAAATTTTACAGATTTAAGAAGAAAGCTCGTCATCCCCATACCAATATGGCCAAGGCTGCTCTCAATATGCTTACCCACACTTCGGCTAGAGAGCTGGCTGATGAGGGTATATATATGAACGCTGTAGATACCGGATGGGTTACTGATGAAGATCCTGCTCAGCTTTCTAAACTCAAAGAAGATCTTCATGACTTCCAGCCGCCTCTGGACATTGTAGACGGGGCAGCCAGAATCTGTGACCCTTTCTTTGACGGCATAAATACCGGCAAACACTGGTGTGGTAAGTTTCTGAAAGACTATTTCCCCATAGACTGGTAATCTTTTAAAACAGACTCATCTGACTATCAAGATAACTCTTTTGCACAGCATCTCTGATCTCATCTTCAGGCTTCAGATGCCCGATTAGCAAGGGAGACCCGGGGTCATGATCCTTCCGGTTCTTTACCACTTCCCCCTTACTATAATTTGCATAGCAATACAGGCAGCCATGGGGGCATGAATTGTAGGCACCTATTTCGTTCTCCAGGAGACAATCACAGGACTCTCTCTTAGATTTCCTTTTAG
This sequence comes from Oceanispirochaeta sp. M1, assembly GCF_003346715.1. Classification (NCBI taxonomy): domain Bacteria; kingdom Pseudomonadati; phylum Spirochaetota; class Spirochaetia; order Spirochaetales; family Spirochaetaceae; genus Oceanispirochaeta; species Oceanispirochaeta sp. M1. The sequence goes on along the minus strand of NZ_QQPQ01000011.1, from coordinate 37,958 downwards.
GGATTACATACTCAAGCCCTGTCAGATCCTGCAGATCTTTTTTCATAAAACAGCCGCTGCTGTCTACTCCATAGGCATCAAGTTCCCTGCTTTCCGCGCAGCTTTTCACCTTCATGCCGTAGCTGCCGGCAATCCTCACAAAATGCTTAGCAAGAAAATGCTGATCCTCCCGGGAGACTTCTTTCACATCAGGAAAATTCCGCAGGGTCTTTTTATACAGATCCACGAAGCTGATAACACATACCTCACAGATCCCTTCTAATGAAGAGGCCATATACTCAAAGCTTTTAAGATAAAAATCAAGATCATAGCGCCTGCCGATAAATACAGGATCGTAGCGCCAGACCACAGCCTTCTTCCCCAGCTGAGCACTCAGATTTCCGGCGCTTTCAATGACTTCTGGATAAGGGGGAACCCCCAGTTCAATATCCCTTCCGTAGGGGGTAATACTGATAAACCATTGCTGCTGAAAGTCTTTCAGTTTATTCAGACCAGGCAGCATGGGAGCCGGATTCTTAGTTCCGAAAACTAATATATCCACCAAATCAGGATTCAGCTGATACCTCGTGACCAGGCTCGGAACATAGGGATTTCTGACACAGACAGTCCCCTCTTCCAGGCGATTATAAAACCACTCACTGTAGTAGGCAGGAATATCTGTTCTGTTCCCAATATTGAGAATCATGACTTTGCTCTAAATGAAAAATGCATTAGATTCGTTCCTGAACCACCCGGTTTTTCAGACATCTTATCAATTTCAATTTTATCTCCTGCTTTAAGAGGGCCCACACCACTGGGAATCGTATAATAAAATTATACCCGGAGCTCTTGAAATGAGTAAAGGACTGTAGCCGTCTGAGTAGACCCGGCTCTGTCACCGTTATTGATCAGGCAATATTCAAAGCTTTCTGAATAAGCCTTCCAATGATCCTTTTCATAAATTTTGGCTTCAACAATGTTAAATCTTCAATTTCCGTGGAACCCTTCGTTAATACTTCATAGCCGTCTTTGGTCACCAGCACCGTATCTGAATGCCTGAAACCACCAAGATCGGGAATGTAGATTCCCGGTTCAACACTGATAACCATATTTTCTTCCAGAATATGCTCACTGCCGTCAGCTACCCAGGGTCCTTCATGGTTTCCCTGACCTATACCATGGCCGGTCCGGTGGAGAAGGAATTCTCCATACCCCTGTTTCCGGAGATATCCTAATGCGGCTTTATCTACTTCGGCGCAAGGTACACCGGGTTTTATAATATCAAAGGCTTTCTGCCGGGCAGCACGCATATGATTAAAAACGTCCTTTTCTCTCTCTGTTGGTTTTGTTAAAAAGACGGTTCTCTCATTTTCTGAGGCATAACCGTTTACCCGGAGATAACTCATAAAAGCAAGGGGCCCATTTGTCAGTTTCCCGTCCAGTGGAGGTACACCATGAGGCATATGGCTGAACCGGGAGGGCCAGGTAGCAGACAGGAACTCACAGTTCAACGGATCAAACTCACCGCTTTTGATGACTTCCATCTGGATTTTCCGCCCTAGCCCAAACATCTCTAATACGGAGACGCCGTAGTATGCATTTTTTAACATCATGGCCATCAGTTTATCAGCGTAGCTGGCTGACTGCCGTATCATTTTAATCTCAGCCGGGGTTTTTATATGGCGCTGCCTGTTCACTATATCCAGGGGCTTCAGTTTCTTGACTTTAAGACAGGATTGATTCTCCAGACTTATACCCTGCTCTATCCCCAGGGTCTTAACCCCCTGAAGGATTTCATCCAATTTTTCCGGCCACCCTTCACCCGGGGGAGATGGAAATTCCCAGTAAGACTTCACGTCTCCTATATTGGCCTTATGAATATGATCTTTTTCAAGTTTAGGCACTAAAAAAGTGGGATCCCGCTGAGGCCATATGGTAATCAGAAAAGGGCGTTCCTGTGGTTTATAAGTTGCTCCGGTGTAGTAGTAGATGCTCTCGGGCTGGGAAATCAAAAAGGCATCAAGCCCCAGTTCTTTTATCTCTTCCTGCAGCCTGTTTCTTCGCTCGCTAAATTCTTTTGCTTCAATCATATAGTATTTATACCCTTCTCATAAATTTCAGGAACTTTGAATCCAAATCAGTATACACCTGCTCAGTACTTATCGCGAGTATTTATAAAGGGAGATACTTATTGTTCCACCGCCACTCTTAGACCTGGGATAGTAATAAAATATAATGACTATGAGCGCTGTATAAAATCAAAAAATGAAAATACATCTTCTACTTCCTCTTCATCACCAGGAGGAAAAAATCCAGCTACAGCCTCACATTTTGATGCAATATATTACAGGAAATAAATAGATTAATAGATCTTCATCAATTTTCATAAGAATCTTATGCTCAATACCCGGTTTATACCATCTATTTGAAAATCCAAGTATCGATGGATAATCTGTCATGAAATCCAGTTTTATATTATCCTTTACCCAGCGACAAATTGGTGCCCCGGGTGACATATCATTCTGGAATCCTTTTTTCCAGAATTACCCTGGCTTCATTCATTTCCCTCACCCGCCCGATTCTCAAGGCATCAACTACACTGAGGAGCTCATACAACTCTGGCAGTTCTTTGCAGAATGCGGGCACAGTCTTATACAGCGGCTCTACTTCCATCCCTCTAAGTGAACCCAACTGATGCTTCCAAACAAAATGATCATTCCCGGAAGTAATTATATCTCTTAAAGGTGCTGCGGAATGAGAGGTTGGAACTCCTTTCACTAATGCCCCCGGGACAACTGGAAAAACATAGCGCAAACCAAAAACAAGAAATTTGTCACAGATGTGTCGGATAGAACAGAAGAACACCATGACCTGTAGACATCATTGCTCCTTTTTCCTGGCTCCAGTCATTGTAATGAGGATAAAACTTCCCAGGAGAGGTATCTCTATTTTCTATTTCAGAAGGTTCTTTATTTCATTATAGATACTATCTCAGACCACAACTTTCATATTATTACGAGTATAATTTTTCTTTCAAAATTTACTCTGAATAAATGCCATTTTTATCACGTCCAAAATTACCCTCTGGAGTTTCAACAACTATATAATAATAATCTTGATCTACAGGCATTCCTTCAAGAAATGATTTAGCTGTTTTTTCATCCGGTCCATTATATATTTGATATATTTTTTCCCAGGGGACCATAGTATCATTGACTAAGATTTCAGTCGATTCACGTTCTTCTTTTTGATACGAAACAGTATAAGTGATAGCTTCGCTGTTAATTGTTTCTTTTGAGGATTTTTTGCCTAGTTTTTTTAAGGTTTTTCTTCTTTCCGTCTGTGTTTCAGTTTCTTGAGAGTTATTTAATGTTTTTATTACGAACTCAGCTATCTCTCTGATGGTTCTATCAGAATCCTCTTCAGATATTTGTTTTAATATATCTTGATCCGTAATAAGACCTGTAGCTTCCATACGGATATATCTATTCTGAGCAGATAGAGCAATAGTTGTGATCAGCTCATCACTTGATATTTTATAAATTACTTTTCTGCGGACACTCATTATCTCTTCTGCTTTAATATTTATTAACAGTGAAGCAAGCAATATTTCGTCATTAATTTTTTTTAAAGCTTTTTCACAAATAATACTTTCATCATCAATATTTATGGCTACTTCGCATATTATTTTTTGATCACTTAATTTATCAAAAGCTAAAGTTTTTGTTGGTAAACCAGCTCTCTTATTGATAATGATCATTTTTAAAATATTCTGATCCGTAATTCGTTTTGCTGCAGCCTCTTTAAGGTGTGAATGATAGAAACCCAATGCAATTTCATTAACCATTTGCTGATCTGATATCTTGTCAAATGCTCTTATTGCTACTTCCATTTCAGCTTTTAGTGCTATTTTTAATAAAAGATTATTCTTTTTAATTGTATTCTTAATGCGTTCTGCTTTTTGAAGTTTCTTTTCCCATTTCGTCATATTTTCTTTTTTCCTTTTTATCGTGATATTTCTATAATAAATCATTATAGATCTACTTAATTTCCAGGATAACCTGATACTGGAACTGGCCCTGATGTCCTTAATCAGCAGCCTCCAAAAGTTCATAACTATTCATTTTACCCTATTCACCGTGCTTTGGGGAGAGTTCTTACGCAGCAGTAAATTTTTATGGAATGTTATTTTGACAGTGCCAAATACCTGAATTTGGACTTCAGTACTACTGGGGATATTTCTACAAGCATCAAAAGGGGCGATCCCTATCTCAGGGATCTTACTCCCTGATGAAGCCAGCTTAATGATAAGATGCAGACTGTGAATTCAAACAGACCCGGTGTTTTCGGCAGGGATGGAAATAACCATCTGCAATACGCTGTCTGAGGATTCTGGTCAATTGCTGATAAATCGGTTCTTTGTTCAGATTCATTAAATCCTCCTCCGGCAGTTGAATCCGACTTAACAGCGGCCCTTCTCATGCAGGGTGTCCAGCATTGCCTTATAGTCTTCAGGCTTGACACCTTCATCTGGAATACCGATGAAGTCAAATCCATCGCTCCCAGCATGAATATCAGCGTTACAAATAAGACTCTTGCAGCGGGCAAAAAACCCCAGTACCAGTCTTATCAGCGTCGATGAGTGCCGGGGAGAGGACATACCCACAGAGATATTAGTGAAACTGAAAGCTTAAAATCCCGGAAGGGACACCCGGCTTTCTTATGCATTTCTGTCCCTGTAATGATAATGGTGATGCTCTCTATTTTGCAGAAGTAATCTACAGAGGAGATTGTTTCGAATTCCACAACCGCATGGGACCGATCCAGGTCAGCCTAAGGCCGAATAACGATCTCTACTCGTTCTGACAGAGCTACCCTTTCACTCCTCCTTCAGAAAGTCCCCCCGTCAGATTCTTCTGAATACTCATAAATAAGACGATTACAGGGGTAGCTGTCAGTACGGAGGCTGCCATAATTCTATCCCAGACTGCATTTTTAGAGACGAAAAGTGCCCTCAGCCCCATGGGAAGGGTATAGAGATCCTTGTATCCCTTCAGAAAGACGGAGGCAAACAGGTATTCGTTCCAGGCAATCATAAATGAATAGATATACACCGTGATTATGGCAGACATGGAAAGGGGAATGATAATGCGCCAGATGGTTCCCAGTCGGCTGGAACCCTCTATCATGGCGGCTTCCTCGATGGAAAAAGGTATGGTTCTGAAAAAGTTTCCCAGCATATAGAGGGAAACCGGCAGAGTCTGTACCATATAGATGACAAGAAGAGCCGCAAAGGTCCCGCCACCGGTAGCCAGAAATCCCAGGCTGACACAAACCTTATAAAGGGGTATGAGCAGAAGGATGCCCCCGAACATATACACAAAAAGAACTCCTCTTTGAATGGTTGCCCGCCCTTTATAACGCAGCCTGCTGAAGGAGTAGGCCCCCAGAATGGCAATTAATACAGACAACAGAGCCGCAACTCCCGAAATAACCAGTGAATTCAGAAAGTATCTGGGAAATGGAAAAACATCACCGCTGTTCCTGTATTTTGCAAGAATCGTATCTTTCTGTTTTTTAGTCATATCCGGAGTATTCTCCAGGAGCTCGATGATAGATTCAGGAACATTCTTCAAATCCTGTCCGATATTGAGCAATTCCTTATAGGCATCCGTATTGATCTGAGTTGGAATCAGTGAAGGGTTTCCCCAATCCCACTGATATTTAAGGGAGGTAGAGAGCATCTGAATAAATGGAAAAATACAGAATAGTACGATGAAAAGAATGAGGATATAAAATCCTGTTGTTCTGAGGGGACTGTGTTTCTTTACCATTTAAGGACCTTCTTAACATAAATGAGAATAAAACCGATGAGCAGGAGAAACTGGATTAAGGCAAGAGCAGCACCCTGCCCCATATCCATGGTTCCCACAAAGGCTTTGAAATAGGTGTATATGGACAAGACCTTCACATTGGTTGTGAGAAGGTATATTTCTTCAAACTTGTTAAAATTCCAGATAACCCGCAACAGCACGATAGAACTGGTTACAAAATAAATTTCAGGGAAAGTTATATAACGGAATTTTTCCCATCCCGAGGCTCCATCCACTTCGGCGGCTTCATATAAATTGTTGTCAATTCCCTGCAGCCTTGACAGGATCATCAGATAACTGAAAGGGAAATTTTTCCAGATACTGAACATGATGGCAACCCATACAGCAGATGAGGGAGAACCGATCAGATTAACCCTCTCTCCCAGCAAACCAAGGCGCTCCACAAGCACATCCATGACAATTCCATTGACCGGATCAAAGATAAACTGCCATGCAAAGACAACAGAAATAACGGGTGCCACATAAGGAAAGAGTACAAGACTCCTCACCAGCCCCCTCAGGGGAAAGCTCTGATTCATTGCCAGTGCGACAATCAGGCCGAACACTGTGGTTCCCACGGTGGTAAAAAAAACATAAACCACCGTAGTCCAGACTGATTTCCAGAAAAAGGGATCTGTCAGTACAGATCTATGATTTTCCAGACCTGTGAATGTATTTCCTTCATGGAGATTAACATCAAAAAAACTCAGGTAAATATTAAAAATTATGGGATATAAAATCAAAGCAAGGATGATAAATACGGCGGGAAACACCAGTCCCCAACCCAGTAACTCCTCCCTGTCTTTCTGTCCCAGTCTGCTAACAGGCAATAATCTTGTCATAAGATAACTCCGTGAGGAGAGAAATGCATCAGATCTCTCCTCAAACTGATTTTAAGGGGCGAATCTCCGGGAGTCCGGAGATTCAGTCTTGTCAGATTTACTGCAGTTTGCCCATTTCCTCTTCGGCCCAGGCCATGGCCTTATCCACATCCATTCCTTCCTGAGTAATTTTATACAGCATCTGAGGAATGATCTGTTTGGAATAAATAGAACTGGCCGCAGAGATTCTGTTTCCTTCCACAATACTGAAGGTTTCAATATTATCCAGACCGGCTATGATTTCAGCCATCTTATCCATTCCATAATTATTGAAGATACCCTTGGGATCATTCTGGAAACGGGCATTTACGGCAATTTCCTTAAGAACAGGATTCATACCGCCGGGAGCCATATGAAGCCAGGTGATATAGGCGTTGGGAGTATACAGATAGCGCATAAAACTCTTGGCAGCTGCCGTCTTGGCAGGATCACCCTGATCGGGGAGGGACAGAGAAACAACAACTCCGAATCCGGCATCTTCTGTATTTGTGATAGTAGAAGCCATTCTTGTATTCGCTACCAGATCAGGGTCAAAACTAGTTCCCGCCAGATCTTCAAAGTTGTCACTGGTCAGAGAACCGGCGGCAACCTCGGCAATGGCCAGGTCATCCATGATGTAGGTGGAGTAGAAGAACATGGCAAGTTTGCCCTGAAGATAGTAGTCTCTGGCTCTCCAGGTCTGTGGTCCGGGAGGATTAAATTTTGCAAGTTCAGCATAAAATTCAACAGCCTCTTTCATTTCGGAAGAGTTGAATATCAACTTCCCGTCTTTATCGAAGAGGGAAGCGCCATTTGACATGGCAAATTGTGTAAAACACTGCTCTGCATAGGCTTCTGCCATGGTTCCCACAAGAATACCATACTGGTTGTTGTCGGGCTGGTAGAAATATTCGGCGGCTTTAAGAATATCCCGCCAGGTAGAGGGAGGATTCAGACCGGCGGCTTCAAACCAGTCCGCCCGGTACCAGATTCCCTGAACCCAACCATGAAAGGGTGCGGCGTAGTAGCTGCCGGGGGTGCCTGTTTCATTAAGCTTGAGTGTTCCCGCATAGAATTTGTCTTTTCCAATTGTATTGATCAGGTCAGTCACAGCTTCTGAATCAAGGAGCCCCTGAGATCCGAAGGCTACGGCATTTTCTGCAGCACTTTCCAGAAGGGCCGGCAGATTGCCTGCGGCGGCAGCCGTATTGATCTGGGTGGGCATGTCATTTTCATCCACTGGAATAAGGTTGATTTTGACATTGGGGTTCATTATTTCAAATGTATCAATGAGAACCTGAATGGTAGCCTGTCTGTCCGACTGTGTCTGGGTGCTCCAGAAATCAATTTCCACGGGTCCTTCAGAGATCTGAGTTTCCTCGGCGGCCTCGCTCTGTCCTGCTGCAAAAGCAAAAGATGAAATGAGCAGAAGGGTCATAATCGTGATCAGTAATTTTTTCATAAAACTTCTCCTTTGAGATATTTATTTCATTATAATACCGGTATTTATGGAAGAGCATTCACGACTGAGTACCGGTTTAGTACCAATGGGATACCAGTTTTATTCGTCATCCAGAAGATAACGGCAGTATTCTTTTAATTCGGAATGCCTCGCCGCTTTCATGACGGACATACGGTCATGAACATCAAGTTTATTATAAATCCGGCTGATATGATTTTTCACAGTCTGATCAGCCAGGAAGAGCCTTCCGGCGATATGTGAGTTATCGTATCCCCGGGACATCAGGTAGAGGATCTCTCTCTCCCTGCGGCTGAGTACATCAATGTTATATTCGATCTCTTTGACAGGAGGATCTTCTGTTTCCGGGGGGCGGGGAATTGTTTTTTGACTGGATACAAGCTGGGAGGCAACAGAGGGGGATATCTGGAGGGTACCGTTATTAACAGCCCTGATGGAGTTGATAAGATCATCGGAAGGCATATTCTTGAGCAGATAGCCGACGGCACCACCCTCAAGAGCATCATGGACATAGGCGTCATCATCAAAGGTTGTGAGCATCATGATCCTGATTCCCGGCTGATTCAGATGAATCCTGCAGGCAGCCTGAACACCATCAAGAATGGGCATTCTTACATCCATCAGAATAATGTCGGGAACAAGACGAAGGGCCGCTTCAATGGCTTCCTGTCCGTTATAGGCAATTTCGACAACATCAATATCATCGGCTTTCATGGAGATCACTGTCTGCAGGGTTTCAGCAAACAGGACCTGATCATCAACCAGTAAAACTCTAATCAAACTGAACCTTCTTCCAGATCTTTTATCTCTACCAACGGGATTGCAATAGACAATTCAAATCCACCTGTAATATTATGATAATGTAAACGGCCATTTAATTCACTAAGCCGCTCTTTCATCCCCGACAGCCCGATTCCTTCATCAAATGAAAAAGCACCCAACCCGTTGTCCTGCAGACTGACCCGGAGGACCTTTTCCTGAATCCAGAAGTAAATTCTGATTTCTGTTGCCCGTCCATGCCTGAAGGAATTGGTCAAACCTTCCTGGATAAAGCGGAACACGGCCCGATCCACGGGGGCACCAAAACTATCGGGAGAATTACCATACTCGGTCTGAACCTCAATCCCCGTAGCTTCGGCAAACACTGAGACAAGTTGGAAAAAGGCCCTGATCCCTTTGGGCCGCCCTGATTCTTTTGACCGGAGGAGCCTCATGGCCGCCCTCGTTTCTTCCAGACAAAAACCGGCCTCAACCATTGATTTCCGGATCAGACTGCCCGCTTCTTCTGGATTCTGTTCAATCAACAGACCGGCCGCTTCCAGCATGATTCGAATATTGGTCAGAGAGTAACCCACGGTGTCATGGATTTCACGGGAGACCCGTTTCCTCTCCTTTTTTAATGTTTCCAGCTCCAGACTGTTTGAATATGATTGAAATCCCAGATTTGCCTTTGCCATGCTGCTTAAGGCATCATCCAGCCGGCGTGTCAGACTCTTTTCCTCACCATGATTTTTCCGCTCTCTTGTATATAGAGCCAGCAAAGTGATGAAAAGAACCGCATATATAAATGTACTGACCTGATCATGCAGAAGGGGTCCGGGAAGATCGGTATAGAAGGCGCTTCTGGGTCTCTGAAGAAAAATAGACAGACCCAGAGAGCAGAACATCCCCCATAAATTAGTTGGATACTCAGCATAAAATCCTGACTCAATCAACAGAGAAAGAAGGAGGGTGAATCCCAGCCAGGGATAGGCTCCCAGAGGATAGATCATTAAAAAGAAGAGAATAATCTTGATCAGGAATCCGGTGATTCTCACAGATTTGATATAAAACATAAAAATACTCAAGCCGGCACTTACAGCCAGAAGAATATAGAATTGCCAGGCAAAGCGCTCTGAACTGACGATCTGACTGCCCATCAAAAGGTATTGAACAAAGGCCAGTATCAGAAGAGTTAAAGAAAATAGGAGAATCTTTGGATCTGAAGGAGAAGCACTATCTGTTCTCAGAACACCTGCTTTCATAAACAGTCTTTCTCTATTAAAAAATATGATTCATCCATATCATTCTATAATACGCCAAATTGAAAACAAAGAAAGAAAAATTCTGATAATGCAATTTTTTTGATTCATTACTGCCGAAAACCTGCTTTCATATGAAACAGGTCACTGAAGGCCGGGCAGATGCCCGACCGGCCATACCAGGCTCAGTTTAAATCAAGGGCCAGTGATTTAATTTCAAATGGTTTGAATGACAAATTTATTTCTGCAGTAGAGACTTCACTCACATTCCGTTCGAGGAGATTGACAATTCTCCAGGATTTGAACTCCAGAGAGCTCTTAACAATCGAATCACAATCCATACCGGCATATTCATGCATCCTGATGATCACTGCTTTTCCATCTTCAGACAGTTTTACAGCATCAATCAGAATATTCTCATGATCAATGGAGATCAGAGTGTCTGTATTATCAACACAGCCATCAAAAAGACGAACAGGATTATTCAGAATCAAAGATTCCTTTTCAACAGCAGAAGCATATATGTCTCCATCATGGGGCAGAATTGAATAACAGAATTCATGTTTTCCCCAATCTGCCACCCGGTCCGGAGCCTCTGCAGACTTCAATAAAGACATCCCCAGAGTGGAATCTTTTATGCTGTAGCCATATTTACAATCATTCATCAAAGCCAGACCTCTCCCCCGTTGCGAAAGATCAGCCCACTTCTGCGCCGGAACCTCAAATTTGGCGAAATCCCAGATTGTATTGTTGTGTGTAGTCCTCTCTATATTACCGAATTGAACATCATAGCTGGCTCTGGTTGAACGAATATCTGTCTCAAAAAAGGTTCTGAGAATTGTATTCCTCTCTTTCCAGTCAACAACAGTTTCAAAATCGATACGCCTGCTGTCTGTATACAGTTTCATGTTCTGTGTAATCACTGATGAATTTAATTTCCATATAAATTCGACAATTTTAAGGACAGGACCATCTTCAATCAATCTTGAAGAGATCAAATTATCTATGGATTCACTTTTTTCCTGGTAATAGGGTTCAAGCTCCCAGGCATCAAAATATCTGGGTTTATCCTCAAATGCCTTCAAATCATTGTAAAATTTTCCTTCAGGAACGAGTTCCCGACCCTCTGACTTGTGTATTAAGGAGCTGATTTTACCGGCTTTGTTCCATTTAATCTTATAATACTGATTCTCAATCTCAAACAGATCACTGAGAGATTCTGAATCGTGGCGCTTTTTTAATTCATCCGGAGATTGTGAAAAATGTACATGTTTGAAAGAAAGGGGCTCCAGGTCAACAGAAAGATAATAACCATCGTTATTGAGACTCGTCTGATTTTTTATTTCAACCCCGGATTCATCTGAAAATACTCCAGAGGCATCAACGGCGATAAAAAGGGTCTCTCTGGTAGAGAATGAGTTGGGATTAAAGAGAGAATATCCCTCATCAGAACCTGCCATCTCTCTGACTGTGTCTTCACTGTTCTTTTTTAGTAAACCTGTTATTTCAGCATAGGTTTTCTCTGCTTCCTCATATACTTCATTTATACTTGAACCGGGTAAAATATCATGGAATTGACGTGTCAGAACTTCCTTCCACTGGGTTTCAAAGAACTCCTGAGGATATGTATCAACACCATTCATGATGGCTAATATTTCATTATTCCGGAGTGCATATTCCAGCTTTCTATTAAATCTTTTTGTTCTGGCCTGTGAAGTATAGGTGCCCCTGTGAAACTCGAGATACAGTTCACCATCCCAGGTATTCAAATCTTTATTATCTTTGAGATCCTGGAGTTTATCAAAATATTCTCCCGCATTCCCTGTAATCAACCTGGGATTTCCAGGAATTTTATCCAGCTTATCCACCATTTCAAGCATCTCTCTGGTAACACCGCCTCCCCCATCTCCATATCCATAACTCAGGAGCAGTTCATCTGTGAGACCCTTGTTGCTGTAACTTTCCCATATTCCATTAACAGAATTGGCATTGATCATACCGTTATAGGTATAAAAATCGAGAGATTCCAGTTCTCCTGCATCCCCCATGGTGGGAGTTGTGACGAAATGTGTGATGACTTCGGAACCGTCAATTCCTCTCCATTTAAAGGTATCATTAGGAATACGGTTGTACTGATTCCAGCTGATTTTTGTGGTCATGAAGGAATCAATATCGGCCAGTTTAAGAATCTGAGGCAGTGCGGCAGAATAACCGAACACATCGGGCAGCCAGAGCACATTACTCTCGACTCCAAACTCCTCATTGAAGAATGATTTTCCATACAGCAGCTGCCTGACGAGAGACTCTCCACCTGTAAGAAGACAATCAGCCTCAACCCACATACCGCCATTCGGCTCCCAGACACCCTCTGCAACCTTGTCCTTGATCTTTTCAAATATCTCCGGAGCATCCTGTTTCAGTTTTGAGTAGATTTGGGGCTGGGACTGAAAAAATATATAATTGGGATAGCGTTCCATGAGCTGTAAAACAGTAGCAAAAGATCGTTGAGCCTTTTCACGGGTATGTTCCAGGGTCCACAGCCATGCCACATCAATATGAGTATGCCCTAGACAGCGAACTACATCAGGATTTTCTTCCCTCAGTTCCAGGAGATTTTCTTCCAACATCCTATTGGCCTCATAGATTTGCTGAGTCATTTTTTCCGGATTGTTAAGGGATATCATATTATATGCCTGATTCAACAGGTCCATAAGGCTCTGGTAGAGTGTGCTGTTATGATCCATTTGGTTCAGAGTCTGAAGCAATGCCTTCAGCAGATAATGAAAATCATCAACTTTCTTATCCAGAATCGAAAATTGACATTTCTTGATCTGATGAGTCAGTGAGATATCCATCTCATTACCTCCCCCATCCAATCCAGCCCACAGCATGAATTTCATCTCAAATGAGAGGAGTCCGCCGGGAAGAAGCACTTCCCGATGATTCTTATCCACTCCCTGATATTTTTCTCCATTAAGAATACAGAGAGACTCAAATCCGCTGTTGTTACCCATACCCGTTCTACCAAAATCAAAAAAACCGGCAACAAGTTCATCCCTGAAAGATTCAGGTAGATCTACATTTAAAACGATCCATCCATATTGGTCATACCCACCCCAGCTGAAACCGGTTTTTATGGTCTGAAGTCTGGATTCATCCAGCTCTCTACCCTCACAGAACCGGATATCAAAATCATTAAATTGTTTGCTGTAGCGAACAGAGTCAAGACTGGAGAGCAGTTTGACGCCCTTTTCATATGTATATTTTAGCTTATGATTCATTGTATTAACCTCTACATATTCAATTAAGAATATTCCTTTTGATAATTAGATTTTCAATGCATGTTCAGAAAAATTGATGATAATTATTTGATAGAACCACCCAGGGAAAATCCATTGGACATAAATTTTTGTGACAAGATATATAATCCTGCAATTGGTAATGTATATAACAGAGAAAATGCGGCCAATTGACCGAACTGCACTGAGCCATATGCTCCGAAAAACTGATATATCGCAACTGAGGCAGGCAACTTTTCCACCGAACTTATCAGTATAAAAGGAACAAAAAAGTTACCCCAGCTTCCTGAAAAAGTAAATATAAAAACAACAAGGATACCTGGCAAAATTGCAGGGAAAATAACATGTTTCAGGGTTTGCAGAGTATTGGCGCCATCTATCCAGGCGGCCTCTTCCAGGGTCAAAGGAACATCATCAAGGAAGTTTTTCATCATCCAGATGCTGTAAGGCAACGCAGTGGAAACCAGAAAAAGAGTGGTCGAAATCAGCGAGTTTATGATTTTCAACTCAAAAAACACCATATATACAGGAACCATGATTGCCGTAATTGGTAAACCAGTCAGGAACAACAGGCTATACATGAGTGTGCTCTTACCTTTTATTTTATACCGGGATAAGGGGTATGATGCCAGGATTGACAGTATGACAACCAGAGTGGCCTGAGAAAAGGATATAAAAAAACTGTTTAAAAAGGAACGATAATTTGAACCCTTTGTTAAAACATCTTTGTAATTATCAAGTGTTACATTCTCGGGAAGGCGAACAGCTAAGGGGGCATTCGCATCGAATGAAGCGAATACAAGCCAGAGCATAGGCCATATAAATAAAAAAGCAACAAATAGAAGTGATGCTCTGGTACCATATGTCTGAATGATTTTTTTAATTCTGCTTATTGTGATTTTATTAGTGATACCTGGGGTGAAATCGCCCATTGAACTCTCCTGGAAATATGTTAAGAACAGTAAATATCGTCCTCTTAAACTGAATGTTTAAATGACTTTAATCTGTTGTATATTTAGACTTCATGCTTAAAACTTTTCATGTAAAAAAAGCTCAATAGAATACCAAACAATAAAAGTACGATGGCCATGGCTGTTCCATATCCCAACTGATATGACACAAATGACTTCTGGTACATATATATTGGAACTGTTGTTGTATCATAACCGGGTCCTCCCCCTGTCAGGGCGAAAATCAAACCGAACAATCCGATTGTCTGCAGGGTCACCAGGATGGTATTTGTCACAATGGTCCCCTTGATGATGGGAAGTATTATCCTGAAAAGAAGCTGAAAGCAATTGGCCCCATCGAGCCATGCAGCTTCGACGGCATCATCTGGTACATTTGACAAGGCAGACTGATACATGAGCATCGAGAATGCCGTACCTCTCCAGATATTTGCCAGGATTACAGCAAGCATTCCATAGTCAAACAACCATGCCACGGGTTTAATTCCGAATCCTGCCAGAAAATTATTTAAAGTACCTGCTGTATTAAAGAATGCAAAAAATACGAAGGCAACGACAACTTCGGGAGTTACCCATCCTAAGAGAACAGCTGTACCGACAATACGCTGCAGACCCTTATTCTGCTTCTCCATAACACGTGCGATTGCAAATCCAAGTATCTGCTGACCCAAAACAGCCGAAAACAGCAGAAAAACAACTGTGTTAACCAATGACTCAATAAAACGGGGATCAGAAAACATCTTTGTGTAATTTTTAAATCCAACAAAACTGAAATTCTGTGATTTAACACCGATTAAGGTTTTATCTGTAAATGAATAAATAAGAGCCATAATAGACGGTGCAAAATAAAATAATATAATCAGAATAAGCGCAGGTGATAGAAAACCTATTATTTTTATTTTTTGCCTTATTTTTTTATCCAAACCATATTCTCCAATATTCAATCAGAGGCATCCCTGAAAAGGATGCCTCTGATCAGTAATTTATTTTTCGATCCAGTTGCCTTCGTCGGAAAGGTCTTTTACATTGGTAGCATATGATTCAGCGGCTTCTTCAGCGCTCATCTGCCCTGTGATAACAGACTCGACAGCTGACTGTATTTCAATCGAAATACTGGGATACAGTTCCTTTCCGGGACGGAAGTGTGTGTATTCCGCAAAAGGAGTCATGTCGGCTCTGAATTGACCACCCTCGATATATGCCTTCTCTACAGCCACATCTCTTCTTGTAGTCATATCTCCGGAGGTATTAACATAGATAAGCATATTTTCCTTATTACAGGCAATTTTGATAAAGTCCATTGCCAGATCTTTGTTCTTTGATAAAGAAGAAATACCCAGGGTCCAACCACCACTCATAGATGTGAAACCATCACCTGCGGCTCTTGGCATGGGAGTGACTCCAATAGAGTCTTCATAACCCTTGAAGTCTCCACCTTTCCAGTTACCGTCCAAAAGGATACCGACTTCCTGACCCTGTGGCATTTTTTCATTCAGCACCATCCAGCTCTGTGCATCGAGCATAGTGGCCAGTTCATTGTTATCATAAATACCCATATCATAGAGATTCTGGATAAATTTCAGAGAAGCTGTGATACCGTCAGCCTTGGCAACCCATTTATCACCATCAATAATCCAGTCATCTGTGCCTGAAATCAGCATTTCAAATGTCTGCATTGTCGTTCCTTCACCCTGAGCCTTAGCACCATTCATCCATATGGGATAGGCAATGCCGGCATTATGCAGTTTTTGTACGGCATCAAGAATATCAGACCAGTCTTTGGGTTCAAAGGGTAGAGCTACACCGGCTTTTTTAAAGACTGTACGATTATAATACAGACCCCTTGTATCTGTAGAGAACGAAACAGCATAGGTTTTACCATCAATCTTCATTCCCTCTTTAACATTTCCAGCAAACTGATCGTTGTATTCAGCCCACTCTTCTGTCGGTATGGCTGCAAGATACCCAGGAGCCGCCAGAGCCGGTACCAGAAAGCTGTCCACGTGGACAACATCTATAGAATCATCTGATTGAAGAATTAATGCTGTTTTTGTATTGTAGTCAGCCTCATTACTTAAATTGGCAGAAAGCTCTACAGTAACATCGGGATAAGTGGCTTCAAATTCTGCCTTTGCAGCAGTCATCCATTTGGTCATGGCTTCACTTCCACCGGGTTCTTTGAAGGCAATTTTCACAACCTTCTTAGCGGAAGTTCCCTCGTCACCAGCTCCGTTGGCAAACATCATGCCTGCAGATAGCAGTACCAGCAATGTTATCAAAATTTTTTTCATGCTTTTCTCCTCTTTGATTTAATAGTATGAGGAATACATTACAACCCATTTGACCTATTGTCAAATACATTAGTACATTTAATATTTTTACAATACATTTAGAGAACCTTACGACACAGAGCTGGTAGTTGTTCCATGAACCAGTTCGGCTGGAAGAACTTTTTTTTGTATATCACTCTCACCCTCGATAATCCGGTTGAGCATCTCCATTGCCAGTTCACCCATCCCATATTCATTCTGTCTGAGATGAGTAAAACTGAACTGACCGAAATAATCTATGGGACTATCAAAACAGATAATGGAAATATCTTCTGGAATTCTGAGATTTAGTTCTTTCAAGACATCAGATGCCAATAATGCTAGACGATATTCACTCGCAAAAATGGCCGTTACACCCTTCTCACGGGAGAAAAAATCAATAAGAATTTTCTTATCAGCTTCCATATTTGCCAGTAAATCCGAATCAGGCATGGGTATGGTGCTCTGGAAATCACTTAAAAATAGTGATTCCCGGCAGGGTATATTAAAAGCATCCAGTGCAGATCTGGCTCCCTCCATTCGATCTTCCAGAGCAGAAGTATTGCGTACAGGAGGAGTAAGATAGAGTATATTCCGATGTCCGTTCTCATAAAGATACTGAACAGCCTGATAGGCAGCAGCAATGTTGTCAGTCCCTACAAAAGACGATTTCAAACCTCTTAACTCACGATCCACCAATACAAAAGGAAACCCTTTGATTGATAATTCCATAATTACAGGATTGTAGAACTCACCATGCTGAGGAAGGATTATCAGACCTGTAACCCCCAGGGCCAGAAGGTTCCTAATCGCCTTTTCCTCAAGTTTTTGATCACCCTTGGTTAATTTCATGACAAGAAAGAAACCATGCTTCTCGGCTTCTTTCTCCATTCCTTCTACAATTTTCATTTCAAAACCGGATGAGAAATCCGGCAGGATAAACCCGATGACCCTCTGACCACCGCCGGCCATGGAGAAACTGGGTGTAAAATGACTCTGTAATCCCGCATTCCTACGGGTATCTTCATTAAGCATCACAACAGATCCTTTTCCCCGTTGCCTTGATAAGAAACCTTCATTAACAAGAAGCTCCAGGGCCTTACGGATGGTCACCCGACTGACATTAAACTGTTTTGTCAACTCCATCTCAGTTTCCAGGGTGGCACCATCCTGTAACTCACCACTGTTGATTCTGTTAATTATATGTTTGTATATTTTATAATACTGAGGTTCTTTCATTCATTACCGCCTAATTGTACTTAACAATAATACATTTAATCAAACAATATCAATAGAGTGATAATAATAGTCCCGGGAATACATGCAATATTGCTGACATGATGTAAATGAATAAGGCTAAGTTAGGGTTTATAATACTATTCATTCGATCTGGTAATGCGGTTACGTCCTCTCTCTTTTGATATATACAAGGCAGCATCTGCACGTTTCATGGCGTCTTCAAAGGTATCGTCTCTCTTAATCTCTGTTATGCCCATGGAAATACTGACACCGGTCTGTTCGAAAATGGTATTTTTTAAACGTTCAGAAATCTCCTCGCCCCGGTCCATTCCCATACTCAGGATAAGAATAAACTCATCCCCCCCAAGGCGGACTAAGCAGTCTCCGCTTCGTAAACCGGATCTGGCTATGAGGGCCACCTCAATAAGCACCTCATCTCCTTTGAGATGTCCCAGGCGATCATTTACATCCTTAAAAAGATCGATATCAAAATGAACCAGCACTAAAGGATCATACTGATTCTTAAAGAATTTCCGCTCCTTACTCAGATAATGATCCAGAAAGGTTCTGTTGAAACAGCCGGTGAGTGAATCATGACAAGCTTTCCAATGAAGAGTCTTATGGGAACGATAGATATAGATTAGATAGATAATGATAAGGAAGAGAGAAAAAATGGCTCCGGACAGTATGGTAAAAATAAACTTTCTCCTGAACTCTCCGTAATATTCACTTATGTCCAGTTCGATTAAAAGGTGGTTCTTTATTTCCGGGAGGTAGCTGACACTGACAAGAAAAGATTGATCATCGGCTTTATACCAGTGTAGAAAACTGTTTTCCTCAAAAGTCATTGATAGATCCTGTTTGTCCAATTCATATAGACTCCAGATATCTTCTCCTCTTCGTTCTTCAGGCAGCCTGATGGTACCGTCTCCATCCAGAAAGGAAATTTTTATTTTCTCGTTGAAATCTTTGACTCTGCTGTATATGGATTCATATGATAATCCCAATCCAATCAGCCCGACGATCTCTCCCTCATGGTTTCTGATCTTTCGATCACCGAAGAAAGAGTATAATCCTTCATACTCCTCCTCAACTGGATAATACAGGGTAAAACGATAATCTACAGGATATTCCAGCATCTCCAAAACCCATTGATCTCTATCACTGGTATAATCAAGGGACAACACCCGACCGAAACTGTCAAAATAACTCTGAGACTTCAGATCGACCAGGCCGATATTTTTGGTATTTAAACTCTCACTCCAATCCATGAGGCGGGACAGGATAAGGGCGGGATCATTTACTGATTCCCCCCAATTCAGTTCATCCACGATTTCTTTGACCAGCAGATCACTGATGAGGCTGTATTGGTAGTTCTTCTCTTCCAGAGTTGCTGTTACTATGCTGACAGTCATAGGAAGAGTACTGTCCAGTATCCCTTTTTTGAAAGTCTGCTTTTGAAAATAAAAGTGAAATATGTTAATAGTAAGAAATCCGAATGAGAGTAGAATTAAAGACAGAAGAAGGGTATTAAAAACCATCCTCGTTTCTTTTTTTTTGAACATGATATGGGCCTTTTGAAATGTATTAATATGATTTTATCATAGTAACCCCTTTTCACAGCCCCGCAAGGCATTTTCCTCGGTATATTAATTATTATTGAGATCTAATGAGGTACCGGGGAAGAGAGCAAACATACAGCTTCATTTATTTCAATGCAAACCCATACAACTTATTCATCATCACATGATAATTTGTATTGCTAATAAGAAAATCGATGCTAGGATAATTTAAAACCAAAACAGATTGGAGGAAATCTTGAAAAAAGTTGTATTGTTGTTATTGATTGGAATGTTATCCATTGGAACCCTCAGTGCTGCCGGACAGGCTGAAGAAGTGAGTATTGATTCATGGCCGGAGGGCGCTGTTACTGTTATCTGCCCCTGGGCAGTGGGCGGTGTAGCCGATATGGTCAACAGAAAAGCGGCCACATTCGGTGCTGAATACCTTGGTGTTCCCATTCTGGCAACCAATGAACTGGGTGCCGGTGGCAATGTAGCTCTCACAAACTATCTTAAAAACGCAGCTAATGCCGAAACTCTTATATTCGCTGGTGAAGGTGCTTTTTCTATTGCCCCCAATGTGGATGGCTCCGATGCCCTGCGCTTCACATATGATGATTATGTACCCGTAATCAATCTTTATTCTGCCATCTTTGTAATGACCGCCGATGCAAAACTGAATATTACAGATCTGGAATCTCTCAAGGCCTACGCCAAGGGTAAAAAAGTGAAGGTAGCCGTAAACGGTGTTGCCGGTTCCGAAGCCTTCCTGGCAAAAGCCCTTTTCAAAGAACTCGGTCTTGAACTGGATCTGATCAGCTACAACGGTGCCAACCTGGCCCTTGATGCAGCGTCTAAAGGAGAAACCGCATTTGCAATATCTCATCAGTCCCAGGCGAAGGGCAGCGTTGAGGGAGGAATACTGAATCCCGTTGTCGTCTTTGACAAGGATGGGGTGAACAATGATGTATTCAAAAATGTTAAGGGTGTGGGAGACTACGGTTACACAGCCTACTTCAGAAACCGCTGTTTTGTCATGGCCAGAAAAGGAACTGATCCAAAGGTTGTTGATAAGATCCGGACAGCCTATCTTGCCATAATGGAAGAGCCCGAAATAAGAGAGTTCTACAAATCTCTGATGATCGAAATAGATCCCATGGAGCTGGCTGACTTTGACAAGCATGTTGAAGATGTCATCGCCATCGTCAAAAGCAATCAGTAAGTTTTACTAAGTTATCTCTAACGGCACAGGGTTGTAAAAGCTGCTCCCTTGTGCCCTATTATTTTAAAAAAGGATCACTATGGATTCCAAGCCCATTCATCCCATTTCAAAATTGTCTGCGATTCTTGATAATCTGGATGGTTTCATTGACAGGACAGGCCTTGCCCTGGAACAGAGGAAGTTTAAACTATACCCCTCCATGGCCGGTTCCGCCCTTTTTCTGGCACTCTCCGGTCTCATTTTATTAATAATGCCCGGTCAGATTAAAATACAGCCCGATCAAGCCATCACAGCCAGAACCTTCCCTTCAATTCTGGCCTATATGATGATGGGAGGAGCAATTCTCAATCTGATAAAGGACCTGATCAAACTGGGCCGGAAAGAGACAGTTCCCTTCAGCGAAGTATGTCTGTTCACCGAAATAAAAGCATTAATTCTGCTTTTATTTCTTATCATCTATGCCCTGCTGATGCCGCTCATCGGATTCATAACCAGTTCTGTCATCTACGGCATCCTGATGCTGTTCTACTTTCGAATCAGAAACTGGAAATACTACCTGCTGCTAACTGTGCTGGCAGTTATCATCGGATTCCTGTTTAAAAATATCTTACACGTTCGGCTGCCCTAGAGGATATATTATGAATTTGTTTATAGAAGGCTTTCAACAGCTGTTTCAACTGTCAAACTTTATAGCAATGAATATCGGACTGCTCCTGGGGATGATCTTCGGAGCCATACCCGGTCTGACTGTTATATTATGCATTGTTCTCTTTCTTCCCTTCACCTACTCCATGGGTGCCATACAGTCCTTTATGTTTCTACTGGGAATGTATTGCGCGGGAAGCTTTGGAGGATCGATTTCTGCTATTCTGATCAGAACTCCCGGAACCCCGCATGCCACGGCGACCATGCTGGACGGCTACCCCCTGTCCCAAAGAGGCCAGACTCATAAGGCCCTGAATATCGCCCTCCAGGCATCTACCTTCGGAGGCATAGTCAGTGCTGTGATTCTCCTGTTTCTGGCACCTCAGGTCAGTGTTTTTGCTCAAAAGATGGGTACTCCCGAATATTTTCTTGTGTGTGCCTTCGGACTGACCATCATTGCCGGTGTATCGGGTAAAACCCTGATAAATGGAATTATGGCAGGTGCCCTGGGACTGTTTATTGCGACCATCGGTCTGGACCCCATGACAAGCAATACACGATTTATATTCAATAATATAAATTTGTATTCCGGATTCGATCTGGTAATCTGTCTGATCGGACTCTTCGCTCTGAGTGAAATACTGGGGAAAAGTAAAAAAGAGAAAAAAGTTGAAACCCCTCAGCTCCATAAAGAAGAAAAGAAACTCAATAAAATAACCAGGGCCGATTATAAAAAGATGGCTAAGCCTGCCATTATTTCATCTCTTATCGGTGTCATCATAGGCATCATACCGGGAACTGGTGCATCCATGGCCTCCTTTGTCAGTTATGACAGAGCTAAGAGGATGAGTAAGACTCCCGGGGAATTCGGCAAGGGTTCCATTGAGGGAATTGCCGCAACCGAAACGGCGAACAATGCGGTCACAGGGGCAACATTGATTCCCCTCCTGACTCTGGGGATTCCCGGAGACGGCGCTGTGGCCATTATGCTGGGTGCCCTGATGATCAATGGACTGACACCCGGACCAAAGCTCTTTGTCAATCATGGTGTGACTATGTATGCCATCATGCTGGGGCTTATATTTGTTAACATATTCATGTTTCTCCAGGGAAAATTCCTGACACCGATCTTTGCAAAAATAATCAGGATACCCATCGCCATTCTGACCCCGATTATTGTGATATTCTGTTTTGCCGGGGCCTACTCTGTCAAAACATCCATGTTTGATATCTATGTCGCTCTCAGTTTCGCCGTCCTGGCCTATATCCTGAATAAACTGGAGATTCCCACCATTCCGGTTCTACTGGGACTGGTTCTGGGACCCATCACGGAAGAGAATTTCAGACGATCCCTCAAACTTTCCGACGGGAGCTGGAATATCTTTGTCAGCTCTCCCATAAGCATTGCATTGATCCTGATCATTGCGCTATCCCTTTTTGTTATCCTGAAGGGCAAACTGAATGAAAAAACACCAGGAGATCATGTTGAAGAAGCCTAATATTATTTTTTACTTTTCCGACCAGCAGAGAGCCGATACCTGCGGCTGCTACGGACAGGAACTCGATATAACACCCCAGCTGGATGCATTGGCCCATGAGGGGGTCCGTTTCGAACTTTCTTTTACACCCCAGCCTGTATGCGGTCCCTGCCGGGCCCTGCTGCAGACAGGGCAGTACCCCACAACAAACGGCTGCTTCAGAAATAGCATTGCCCTCCCCCTGGAAAGCCAAACCCTGGGAACACATTTTACCGATGCCGGGTACGAAACAGGGTATGTAGGCAAATGGCATCTGGCTTCGGACGGCGAAATGGAGAAGCCCCCAGTCATCGATTATACGGATGCTCCTATCCCGCCGGAACGAAGGGGCGGATACAGGGGATACTGGAGAGCCTCAGATGTTCTTGAGTTTACCTCAGACGGATACGGCGGTTATATCTTTGACGAAGACATGAACAAGATTGAGTTTTCGGGTTACAGGGCCGACTGCATCACTGATTTTGCCCTGGATTTTCTGAAACAGAGATCAAAGGATAAACCCTTTTTTCTGACGGTATCCCATATTGAACCTCATCATCAGAATGATGCCCATCACTACCAGGGCCCCATAGGCTCAAAAGAGAAATTCAGGGAGTTCCCGGTTCCCGGAGATCTCGAAGGTAAGGAAGGTGATTACAGGGAGGAGTATCCCGATTATCTGGGGGCCTGTGAGAGTGTGGACAGAAATCTGGGACGCATAATCCAGAGCCTGAAGGATGAAGGCATTTACGAAGAGACAATCATTGTTTTCACCTCCGATCACGGCTCCCACTTCCGCACCAGAAACCAGGATGACCATCTCAACGGTTATGATGATTACAAGCGGAGCGGCCATGATGCGTGTCTTCGGGTTCCCCTTGTAATACGAGGCGGGGCCTACAAGGGCGGCATGGTCGTGAAAGACCTGGTCAGTACGGCCAGCCTCCCTAAATCCCTGTTGGCCATGGCCGGAATTCCTGAAAGAACTCCCATGATCGGGGAAGATCTTCTATCTGTGGTCGAAGGCAATCCCGAGCGGAGCAACGATGTCTTTGCCCAGATATCCGAAAGCCGGGTGGGCCGTGTCCTCAGAACAGAGGATTATAGCTATGGAGTCTATGCCCCGGGTAAGCATGGAGGCATTCATCCCGGCAGCCGGGAATACGAGGACGACTATCTGTATGATCTGAAAAAAGATCCTTATCAGCGAGATAATGTGATGGATGATCCGGCGTATCAGGATGTGAAGATGACGTTAAGGACCAGACTGGTGGAACGAATCTGTGAAGCCGAGTATGACGGAGTGAACTCCATGGTCAGAATCAACTGAATCCGAAAGGATTCAGGCGGCAATGAGGGGGTCAGCCATTAAAATAAGAATCGATTTGACCCCGCTGAACATCTCTGTTAATTTGGAATAAAAGGTTGGTGCTTCTGGAAGAACTGAAAAATGAAATTGTAAACCAGAAAAAATACCGCAGGGTTTATGACTACATAAAAATATTTATAGATCAAAATAAATTTACTCTCAACAACAAGCTCCCTTCAGAAAATTTCCTCTGCAGCAAATTTTCAGTCAGCAGAGAGACCGTTCGTCTGGCCATGAAGATCTTACGGGATGAAGGGAGGATCTACTCGGTTAAAGGGAGCGGAACTTTTTTTGACAGAAACTATGCCCTGAAGGAGAACGGCCCCGAGGACAGATCTAAAATTCAGATAGGATTTATTACCCAGGGATATGATTACAATACGAGTTCGAACCTTGTCCGGGGCATCAAGCATTCATTGAATAAGGATTCCATAGAACTGAAGATATTCATTACCGACAACAAACTGTCCAATGAACGCAGCTGTCTTAAATCCTGCTCTACAGGTTTTGACGGATTGATAGTAGACGGCGTCAAGGCCAGTATCATGAATCCCAATCTTGACTGCTACTCCCTGATAGACAAGAAGAATACAAGGCTTATCTTTTTTAACAACTACTATATGGGCTCACCCTACCCCAGGGTGACGATTGACGATGCCCAATGTGCTGATGAACTGGTCCGCAGACTCACGGAAAACGGACACAGACACATTGCCGGTATCTTTATGTATGATAACTACCAGGGACAGGAAAAATACAACGGTTTTATGCGCAATATCATCAAATACGACGCTGTCTTCAAGGATGAGTATGTCAAATGGTGTGTCTCTGACGAAAGTTTTAATAAAAAGAGCTTCCCCGGGACCCTATGGAAATTCATAAAGAGTCTCCCCCGGGTCACGGCCATTGTCTGCTGCAATTACATGGTTCTGAATATGATAATGGAAATATTCGCAGAAAAGGGAATCTCCGTACCAGGTGATTATTCTGTTGTAGGTTTTGACTATTCCGGCTCTGACTGGAAGGAACGGAAAATCACTGCATCCATTCACCCCGGATTTGAAATGGGAGTGAAAGTCGGACAGAATATACTGAAAATGGTTGATGATCCCGACTTCAGAAATCATGACTATTCCTATGTATTTCCTCCCCATATCAATGAGGGAGAATCGATTCGAAATCTTAAGGAGTAGCTTTATTCCGGACCTGTCACCGCCGCCGGGAGATCATCCTTTCCTGATAAATTCTTTATTCATAGACTCCCGTGATTTCAGATGCTTGCATGTGTCGCAGAAAAAGCTGACAGACCCGCAGCTGGACATTTGAGTCACAGTATTCATACAGACTTCACATTTAAACAAGATCTCCCAAGAAATACCGCATTCACTGCAGCTGTATAGAGTACCGGCACCCTTGAGTGTTCCATTACAATCAGGACAAACCATAAAAACCTCTCTTATATACCTGAATTTTACTTAATTTATTCCAATAGATATATTTCATCTGCCCGGAGGAAGGTAACATGTTTTCCAGGCCTTCCTCTCAGGATTTCTTTCAATTCTATCATTCTCTGCCTGTTGGCAATTGAACCTTCTATTATCAGTTTGGAATTACCGTTCAGATAGGTTCTGGTGGACATGGTGAACTCAAATTCTCTGTCAGAAAGGATCTGTATCAATTCTGTTCTATCTTTATCGCTTTCCAGTGAAATACGGACATAATACTGCCTTTGACCAATAAGTTGTTTATCCAGCTTCTTTTTGATAAATCCACTTAACTGGCCCCCCAACATTGATCCCAGACCGTAAATTATCACATAGTAGGGATTCTGCTGCATCAAAGATAGAATTATCTTTATGACAGTGATGCCATACATGGCTTCAAAAAAATTGATTCCAAGAGAATAGAACCTGTTCCCTCTGCTGAATGCATCAATCTTGGCAAGGAAAAGGGTATCCTGACCAATTCTTAAGAGAAGGATCATTCCAGCAATTTGAAGTACATCTGACATATTATTCTCCCAGGTAACAGAATGAGCCAAATATAGTCATTTGGATATAATGTGTATAGCGTTTTACTCTATTATAAACCAATCTGTATTAATATATGTATAGCCTGCCTATGGGCGGACGGGCTCTCCGCTTGAGCTACTTCTTGGAAGATAGATTAAAAAAATATGACAAATTTCCTCTGACATAAGTTATACTTCCAGCGCAATGATTTTAAAATTAAAATAAATTAAATTAGGATAGAACATGAATATAAAAACCCAATTCAGATTAGGCATAATTACAGTACCGGCAGTGGCAAACAGCCTGCTGTTACTCCTGATGTATAATCAGTTTTTAAAAACCGGCACAGGTCAAGTCCTGATCATCATCATTGTTCAGGCAATTCTGACACCACTTGTTTTAAATATAGTTTTAAATAGCAAAGTCAGACTCTTTGATAATGCTTCCATACCATCTATTAATGAGAAAGAGTCCTATGAAAACTTTCTATCTACAATAAGTTCTTCACCCTTAAAAATCCTTTTAATATTTCTTCTGTCGAGCTTATTAAATATCGGGATTATCTCAATCTATCTGATGAATTTTACAGATGTGAACGGAATTTATGTTGCTGTCTTCTCAGGCCTGGTTCAGGCCTGTTTTATGCTGAGCGCCGGACTCTCTTATATACTCCTGGATAACCTGATCGTGCACTTTCTTTCAGAAGCAAACCTATTCATCTGCTCAGACACTATGCTTCTTAAAAGACAAAAGAGTAAACATATTATTATCCCATCGTTTATGACTCTCATGTCACTCCTGTTTGCATCCTCATTAACCTTCCTGATATTTCTGAGTCATGGAAATGCTCAGATGGAGAGCATTGATTTATTGAAAAGTATTATTATAAAGTCCGCACCCTATACTATCGTCTTTATTGCTGTGGCCATATCTCTTGTCCTTATCTGGGCTAAAAACTCATCTCTCCTCTATAAAATTGTGAATGACAGACTTGCCGAAATGGTCTCTGACGAAAAAGATCTGACTAAGAGGATAAATATATCATCAGTAGATGAGCTTGCCACAATGAGTCATCGAATAAACAAATTCAGTGACTTAATCTGTGATCATTTAAAAAAAACCGGCCAAATGTTCGGCAGCATGAAATCCTATCAGAACAGTCTGTTTGAAAACATTACAAAATCCTCGGAGAGTGTTCATGAAATCGGTGAAGGCATAAACAATCTGACAGCGACCATTGAGAATGAATACGAGAGTGTAAAGGCTGCCCTTCATACAGGACAGTCTCTTGGAGAGAACCTCGATAAGATTGTAAACAAGGTTGAGATGCAGTCAGAAAGTGTCACAGAATCATCTGCTGCGGTAGAAGAGATGATAGCCTCCATCCGGGAGGTATCACAGCGGACATCGAAAGTTAAAATCAAGACAAAAGAGATTACAGGAGTCTTTAGTGAGGGTCAGGAGAAAATTGATCTCACAGTATCGTCTGTCTCCAATGTGGTTGAATTCTCAAAGAGTCTTATTGAGATCAACTCCCTTATATCGGGCATTGCAGCCCAGACCAACCTGCTGGCCATGAATGCAGCCATTGAAGCGGCTCATGCAGGAAATGCAGGAAAAGGATTTTCGGTTGTTGCTGACGAAATCCGGAAACTGGCTGAAAATACAGCCATCCATACCAAAACAAGCAGTGTGAACCTTAGAAAAATATTAAGCGAGATAGATATCTCCCGGAAAGTAGCCGAAGAGACTGGTAAGATATTCTCTGAGATGAAAGATGGAATTGAAATTATTGATAATGAGACCGTTTCCATCACTGAATCCATGGTAGAACATGATGTAGCAAACAAGCAGGTACTCGATCAGCTGATGAACACTAAAGAGATGACAGAAAACCTGAATACCCTGACTGCCACCATCTCAGAACAGGGAAAAAGCATGCAGGATGCTCTCACATTGCTTGAAAACAACTCAAGCCACTCCTTTGAAAACTGTAAAGAGATCAGCAGGAAGAATGCAACAGTCAGTGAGAATGTAGGTGAATTGATATCAATCACACAGAAAACTGATGACATAAGTAATAAGACGATGGATCTTGTAAAGTCATTCAAGGTTGAATAGACGGGGCCTCCTGGCGGACAGGCGGTTCTTCCTTAAAAAAGGATACCAAACAATGAAAAAGATGTTAAATAATGATGCCCTGACATTAGTTCTCATAGCTGTTATCAGTTTTGTAATATTCAGTAAATTTGATGTTTTAGAGAAAGCTATAGAGTTTGCTAGACGATATGAGGCCTATGAAATTGATGAAATTATTTCAACCAGTCTTGTTCTTATGTTTGCTTTATTATGTATTGTAATTAAAAATAAAAAAAAGGTTCTCCGACTCAATACAGAATTAGAAAAAAAACCAAAAAAGCTGGAAGATGCTATTGGTGAAATTAAACAGTTAAAAGGTATCCTTCCTTTATGTTCATACTGTAAAAGAATACGGGATGATTCAGGTTCCTGGGAACAGGTAGATACCTATCTTCAGAATCATTCTGGAGCAGATATAAGTCACAGCTTATGTCCTGATTGCTTAAAAGAGCATTACCCGCAAATTGCAGATAAAATGAATAAGAAACATTAAACTTATCTCTCGAGGGTAAATGACAGTTCCTCAGGAAAACGCTGCCGTATATCCAACATAGATCCCAGGGTTAAAACCACAACCCAGGCATCACAGAAACGAAAATCACCCTTAGATCCCAGCCAGTGATGGGCGTAATCCCAATTTGTTTGGTTGATCTGTTCCGGTTGCCAGCCCAGGAAATCTTTTGAGCGTCCCAATCTATTTGTTTCTGTGGCGATCAGCTGAGAACAGGCATCCATGAGCAGATGGGCATATGCTTTCCAGCTCTCTTCACCCCTGGCCTTCCACAGCCTTAAGAAATCATAGGCCGAGTAGAATCCTATAAAATCCAGATGATGATGCCCCACAGAGACGGATGTAAGCCCCAGGGTTTGAATCCCCTGTTGAGCCGCCTTGCTGCCGGGTCTGAAAGGGACGTTATAGGTCCATGTCCAACTCAGAATATAGGACGCCGCAATTTCAGCCTTGTCCAGATACTCAGGATTACCCATATGCTCATACAAATCCATAAAACTTCGTAAAAGGATCATGGCAGCCTCTTTATCCACACAGTCCGCGTCGAGGGTATCTCCATAAAAATCATTATTTTCGATCATCCGGCCATAGTAATCTGCGGCCTTTATTAAGGACGCGGTGATCTCTTCGCTCTTCCCGAATAATTTTTCGTATTCAATAAGAAAAGGTATGATGTGGGCGCCGTTACTGGTTTCCCCATCCAGGAGCTCTCCCTCACGGCTCCACCAGCGGCCGTAGCTCCCCCCATCCTCTCCCTGGAGTTGGTGATCTAGAAAAAAACGGACTGTTTTCCTGATCATAGTGTGTATTTCCGGAATCTCCCGCCCCTGTGACTTGAGCAGCGAATCCAGCCGCAGAAAGTAGAGCATAGCCTCTCCGGTACTGCGGGTATTAAAACCCGTACTGAGCTTCTTTTCAGGATCGGGCCCGCAGTAGCTCTCCCAGCAATGTTTCTTCAGGTTGTAGGAATCGTAATAACCGCCATTGTCCTGTGCCCCTTTTACAAAGAAGCGGGCAATCTGCTCTGCCTGATCAAGAAGTTTTTCCTGACCCGTTTCCTGTGCCAAACGGGCCAGAATGGTGGCGGCTTCTATGTTTCTGCCCAGAAAAGAGGCAATGAGCCTTCCGTACCAAAGTTGAAAAAACCCATTCCCCTTCCCCATTTTCAATCCGTAGACTCCCCGTTTGGGGTCTTTGTGAATAAGAAACTGAATATGATTCAGTTTCAATCCGGCAATGCGGCTCCAGCTGAGGGGGAACTTCTTCTCTCTGTGAGGAGGATTACCATCCAGGGCCTTCTCAGACAGATATCGATAGATAAAGGCCGGGTTTTCCAGGTCCTCCCGGCAATTCAGGTAAAACCGTCGGGAATAATTGAAGGGCAGGTCCTGTTTTTTCAGGGAATAGACGCTTTCACTCCGGCCTGCCAGCCCCCCCAGGAACAGCCCTTTTTCCCGGTATGTTCCCGGCTCTTCACAGTAGGGAACCTGGATATCAAAAAAAGTATGTCCCTCTGATTGAAAAGTTTTAATACTGGAAAGGTCCTTTTCTTTATCAGCAGGATCGCTGTGAAGTGAAATAAAGGTCTTATCATTGTGCAGAATGGAGCAGGATGGTATGGGCATCCGATCTTCTCGAAAAGACCAGCCTATGTTCAGACCACCCTTAGGGTAATGCCCCTGCCCCCTACGGTTTTCATCATACATGACAGCCGGGACCACCCAGTTGTTCAAACTATCATCGCCAACTTCAAAGAGGCAGTGGAGCTTCCATTTTCCCGGCTTGTTTATCTGCCATTTGCGATCTATTACAATTTGTCCATCTTTTTCAGAAAGAGTATCAGATATTGTGGCTGAACCCAAATCCACCAATACTGTGGTATCCGTAACTTGGATAGAGGATGCAAACAGGCTGTGTTTGTCCCGGGTGATCCTGTAGATCAATTTGCCTAGAGTACGATTGTTCTGAACAAGGGTAAGGGATGAATCGTGCTGATTCTCTGTTAAGTAAATCAAATTGATGTCTCCTTCCGCTTTTCTATTTCTACCTTCATCTCATCAAATTGTTTCCTGGACAATGGAATAGATGTTTTTGGGGCCGCCGTTCCTTCGGACCGGACAGGCTCTTCACTCCAATGCCCTTTTGCCAAGCCCTGATCGGGCTTGCTCCGCGCCGCCCTGGCCTTAGCGGGCATTTCCGCTGCGATCCTTCTGCTGAGAATCCGTACGCGCATCTTATACCAACTGATACACGACCATGTGGAATTGAATAATAAGGATCTATTGACCCTGGATTTAGAGGCAGGGAATTCAGGTTACTTTATTTTCTTATTGGATATTTGTCTTTCGATTTTTTCCATTACACACAAAACAGTCCGTTCCGCAGGAGAGAATTCCAATTCTGAAAGACTCTTTCTCTTAAGAATAATTTGATAGATAATGCCCCATTGTTGAATTTCAGCCTGTTTTTCGGTTTCAGATAACATTAACAACTCCTAGAAAGGGATTCAATTACATCTGTGAGTTCAATATTATGTTATCTTCAATATACCACGGTTCAGGAATTCATAAAATTTATTTTTTTGATCCTCTACAGAGCATTGGTGGCTGCTCTCATTTCATTTGCGAATCAGATGAGGCCGAGAGCCATCTGAACGAGAAGAGAGACAATCACAACCACCAGAGAAACAATCCCGCCTAGAATCAGTGAAGGTCTTCCGGCCTTTAACAAACTCCTGATATCAGTGTTTAATCCGATGGCCCCCAGGGACATGGTTATAATAAAAGCACTGGTACTTTTAAGTATTCTCTGGAAATCAGAAGAGAATACTAAGAGACTATTTAATCCTGTCATCAAAACGAATAAGAGTATAAACCAGGGGATCATCTTAGCAATGGAGATGGAGGCAACAGACTCGCTGGTTTTTCTTTTTCTGATTGCCATAATGCCCTGCAGCATCAAAGCAATGGGAATAAGCATCGTAGTACGGGCCATTTTTACAATCACAGCGATATCTCCTGCTTCCCGGCTGTAAGCATAGGATGCCGCGACCACAGAACTTGTGTCATTGACTGCCGTACCCGACCAGATACCATATCCCAGGTTGCTCATTTCCAATGCCTGTCCCATGAGAGGAAACAGTAGAACCATGATAATATCAAAAAGAAAAGTACCGCTGACTGCATAAGCCACATCCTCATCATCAGCTTCAAGCACCGGAGCCAGAGCTGCAATAGCACTCCCCCCGCAGATCCCTGTTCCCAGTGCAATTAGATTCCGCCGTGTAAAACTGAGATTAAAGATGTATTTACCAACCAGCCAGGCTGAAAAAAAAGAAGCCCCCAGGGTGAAAATCATGACCTGAAGGGAAGCCGTTCCAGCTGATAACAGCTGATTAAAGCTCAAGGTTCCCCCCAGAAAGATAATTGCTGTTTTAAGCAGCTTTTTTGAGGTAAATGTTAAACCGGGTTTTATTTTATCCGGTAGGGAAAAGAACGATCGAATTATCATACCAATAAACATGGCAATGACTGCAGAACCCAGGAAGTGAATGGTATGACCTAAGAATGTGGATATTAAGGCTATTCCTACAGAAACGCCAATCCCGAATAGTAAAGTTATATATGATTTCAAATCTATACTCCTGGAAAATTAATCTTATAGAGAGTCTATAAAAAACATAGAATTATGTAAAATTATGATTTATCATCAAGCCATAAGATTTACTAATGTCTCAAGGAGCTCATCATGATATTAAGTATTCAGTTTGAAACTTTTTTGAGAGTGGCTGAAACTCTGAATTTTACAAAGGGAGGAAATCAATTAGGGCTAACACAGTCGGCTGTATCTCAACAGATACGCTACCTGGAGGATCATTGGGGGACCCCTTTATTCCTGCGTAAAGGTCGGGGAGTAGAATTAACAGAGGCCGGGGCATTCATGTATTCCAAAGGAAAACAGATAGAGCAATTATCCCAGAGGATGACTCAGAAATTGGGAGGCTACAAACAGGGGCGGCGCTCATTTCGAATAGGCGCAACCCTGACTGTGGGTGAATATATAATTCCTCCGGTCATTGCAGCCCTTAAGCAAAAGGAAGCTCAGTATGATTTATTTTTAGACATAGGAAATACGGCTGCCATTATAGACCAGCTGGCCAAAGGTGTTCTGGATTGTGCCGTGGTGGAAGGCTTATTTGATAAAACAGCGTTTAAATATATTACCCTTCAGCAGGACGAAATGGTGTTTGTCTATTCACCCCTGGAAGAGATGCCCGAGACAATAGGCCGGGGGGATCTGAAGAAGATGATTCTGCGGGAAGAAGGATCGGGAACATATGAATATTTCAGGGATTACCTGAAAAAGAATTCCATTATTCTTGAAGAAGATTCAATAATGATGAGAGTGGGAAGTCTGACTGCCATCAAATCCATGGTTATCTCTGGAATGGGTTATACCATAATCAGCAGGGAGGCCGTGAAAGAGGAGCTCTCAGATGGCCGTTTAGCGACCCGGCCACTCCTATGGGGTCCCCTCATCAGAGACCTGACACTGGTCTATACCGATTCATCACCCTATTTTTTTGTAGAAGAATTACAGACTGTTGCTGCCGGGATGAACAATTCAATTTAATCAATTAAGTTCCTGGCAGTTGGTGCTCAAAATTTACTGACCAGGACTTGCTGATACCTTCACACCCAGAACAGATGTTCCTTCATCAGTACTTCTTCCCCCTCCCAGCGATAGGCGGCTAGAAATCCATCTTTGGCAACACTGTAATCCAGACAGAGGGCCTTATCAGTTAACAGTCCCGGCTCTCCTTTAAACCAATAATGACCAAAAAACACAGGACCAAAATCATCGGAGCTTCGAAAGTCTGTGGCCCCAGGGTCCCACCAATTGATCCGGGTTCTATAGCGCAGGGTCCCATCTTTATCAGTGAAACTGACCCCTTCGGGTAAGGGAGCTTCCATTCCTTTTAAGAGAGCATCCACCGCCTTGTACAGACTGGGCTCCGGGGTATCCAGGGATGCCTTTTCTGGTTTACGGGTCGCCTGAATCAGTTGATTATCTGGAAGCTGCTTTTCGGGAGTCAGAAAGGGGCTCAGGTAGTTGATATAAGAGGGATGCCAGCAGGCATGGACTGCTCTCAGCCCCGGCAAGTCCAGGTAGAGGGGCAGAGTCTTAAACCAGGAAATAATCTCCTGATGAAGGGACGCATTTCCTCCCAGCTGAGCCAGAAACTCTTTATGCTGATTCTTGTTCTTTTCAATATCATGGGATCTTAAATACTCACCGGGATTCTCAGGATCGGGTGTATGCCAGGCGATGGCGTTAAACTCATGGTTTCCCATAACTGACAAAGCATTCCCGGAGTCCATCATGGAACGAACCAAAGTGATTGTTTCCAATTGCCGGGGTCCCCTATCAATAAAATCTCCTAAAAAGATGACCTGTCTGTCCGGGTGTGACCAGCTTCCCCCTTTCCGGGAATAACCCAGTTTCTTAAGAAGAGCCACCAGTGCATCCAGATATCCGTGAATATCACCGATGATATCGTAATTCATAACCCACTCCTTATCTGATTCAAATTATATACCTTATCCCCGTAACAGAGCATTTTCAGTATTTAATGCTGTTTTGATTTATTAAAATTATTGGGGCCGCCGGCCCATGGCCGGACAGGCTCTCCACTCCAATGCCCCTTTGCTAAGTCCTGATCGGGCTTGCTCCGCGCCGCCCTGGCCTTAGCGGGCATTTCTGCTGCGATCCTTCGGCTGAGAAACATTGAACCGTCCTGACATCCTGCTTTTTATAGCATATCACTTCGGACATTATCTCAACACATTAAAGATCTGCTTTGAATTGTAATAAGAAGAAAAATCATACTCCTCAAACACAGGGATTTTCTTATCCCCATTAATCATCTTTTCCAGATCCTTTTTAGGAGTATAATTAATAATATTAGTGAGCAATGAATCAGGGCAGGTTTCCAAACCACAAACTTCATCATTTAGAAAAGTATCCCAATAAAAAAGTGGTTTTCTGTTTAGTAATAGTCACCGTATCCGTTAGTACTGAAAAAAGGGGAACTTTACTCTTCCGTGTAAACCATTTATCAAGAGCCTGAATAGCTTGAATCCTGCAGAAATAGGGTACATTTTTAAGAGTATTACTAATGACAATTGTTGGTTGGAATCTCTTATTACAATTAGAGCAGCGAATGGTTCGATTCTCAGTCAGCCACTTCCTTTTCATCCGGAATATCCCGTCCTTCTTATGTAGCTTTGCAAATTCCGGAGTAGGAATATCATTCTGATAACTGTCAGAAATCTCCTGAGTATAATGATACTTCTTACAATGAGGGCAGAAATGGACAGGTATAAACTCAATTGATCCCAGTTTAAAAATTGCCTCCGGTTCCATAAGAGAAACATTATTTTGAATCTCCTGAATATTGGATTTGTAGACCGTGACATGAGCAGCCTGGAATCTATCCAGGGATTTAAAAAATAGATCCTTATTTTCAACTCCAAAAGAAGCGGAGACTCTCTCACCCAGCTTCTGAAACGTTCTGATAAATTTTCCTCGTTTCTTATCGCCTGTTGATATTGCTGTTAATAATTGATCTATTTCTTCTTGTGATAACACTTCTGTCATAATCAGTCCTCCCTGGAAATATTACTATATTTAAAGAGAAGGACATAAAATGAGGACATAATAAAATAATAAGCTGTGCCAACGACACTGTAATTCAGACAGAGCGCCTTATCACTTAATAGTCCTGGATATGGTCTATTAAAGGGAATAGAACTTACAAGCAGCCTAGAGCTTTATTGACTTGAGGGAGCACTATATTAGAGTACGACCCGGAAAACATCTTCATTCTGATCCCCTCCCATAGGTTTGAAAACAAGATAGGCCAGGCCGTAAACAGAGCTGGTCTTGACTCAATCTCTGTCACCGACTACAGCTTTGACTTCATGGGCACAGGGAAGGTCAGGATATCCACCCTCCACTCCAGCAAGGGGTTGGACATGCCGGTAGTCCTTCTCTTCCTCCCCCACCTCATCCTGCCCCAACAGAACCTGGACGCGGAAGCCTCTCATCAGCTCAAGAAGAACCTGCTGTATGTCAGCATGACACGGACCATGGACCTGTTGAATGTGTTTAGGAAGGATGAGATTGATGAACCGATCCTGCAGGAGATAAAGAAGGCCTTTGAGGCTTGAGATTCCTTTGGCCCGCAAGGGCTATCCCATTAAATATCATTCAATGTCGATATATGCGACAAATTCATTGGCTTTTTTGTCGATATATGCGACAATAGATTATAAAGGGGAAAGCTTCGTGATATTGATCAACGAACGGAAGATGCTAAAGGAAACTAAGAAATATAACAAAGCTGGTAAAGAACTGGAAGCATTCAAGGTAGTTCTGAAAAACTGTAAAGCAACTTGTTTCAGAGAGTTTAAGGAGCAGTTCCCTTCCGCAGATCGAGTCGGTGATAAAGAAGTGGAAGTTTGTATTGACATCAACCGCAATGTTTATCGCCTGATTATCAAGAACTATTACGGTGAGCAGAGGACAGTTTTTAAAGAGTTCCTGACTCATGATGCTTATATGAGAAAATATCGGAGCTAAGGAGATAGAAATGATAGCAGTACAAGAGAAAGTACAGTTCAGTAAAGAGATTGCAAAGTTTGAAATAAAAAATGAGGAACAAGCTATCCAGACTGAAGAACTACTGGAAGAGGTTCTGGAAGCTGTCGCTGAAGGAAATGAAGATCTCCGAGCTTTCATGGGTTTCCTTGAGTATGAGCTGGAAAAATATAAAACGACTCTGATTGAAAAAAAAGCTACAGGTGCAGAGGTCTTGATTTTTTTGATGAAACAGCACGGACATGTGCAGAAAGATCTAAGTTATCTAATCTCAAGATCAACTATAAGTGAGCTTCTGAATGGGAAGAGAGAATTCACAACAGAGCATATGAAGAAATTGGGTGAGTTCTATAGAGTATCTCCCGCGGTGTTCATGTGCAACAGCCAAGGTAATTAAACGCGATCTAAGGTAGTGATCAATAACAGACAAAAGGCTAAAATTGAGCTGGATCGCATTTCGGAGAAATGAGATGATCAGTATCCTTCTATCAGTAATTATTATGGATCTTTCAGACTAACATTCCCTGCAGATGATTCCAGGCTTCAAGGGGGCTGTTCCCTTTCGCAAGGCTCAAACACCCGTCCCGGATAATCAATTTTTTCAATAAATCAGCCCCCGAGGCATTACATTTTTGATCTGAAAGGGAAACAAGAGGGTGAAAAGAATACCCAGCTCTCCATTGCAGCTTCAATGATAAACAAAGGCTTTGATCTTAGCATAATTAGTGAGATTACAGGCTTGGACAAAAAACAGATTGAAGCGATAAAATCTGAGAGACATTAAACAGTCCTGAGTTTCCTGCTTCTTATAGCATATCACTTCGGACATTATCTCAACACATTAAAGATCTGCTTTGAATTGTAATAAGAAGAAAAATCATACTCCTCAAACACAGGGATTTTCTTATCCCCATTAATCATCTTTTCCAGATCCTTTTTAGGAGTATAATTAATAATATTAGTGAGCAATGAATCGGGGCAGGTTTCCAAACCACAAACTTCATCATTTAGAAAAGTATCCCAATAAAAAAGTGGTTTTCTGTTTAGTAATAGTCACCGTATCCGTTAGTACTGAAAAAAGGGGAACTTTACTCTTCCGTGTAAACCATTTATCAAGAGCCTGAATAGCTTGAATCCTGCAGAAATAGGGTACATTCTTAAGAGTATTACTAATGACAATTGTTGGTTGGAATCTCTTATTACAATTAGAGCAGCGAATGGTTCGATTCTCAGTCAGCCACTTCCTTTTCATCCGGAATATCCCGTCCTTCTTATGTAGCTTTGCAAATTC